>NZ_JADNDC010000051.1:0-24064 GCF_015551645.1 Ruminococcus sp. D54t1_190329_F1 | reverse complement strand
CACTCAAGACAACCAACTAGCTTAGTTATCTCTCGTCATTACTGTTATAAAAAGTTCATTCTTTTGAATGATGATTCGTTAAGAATTTTCGAGAATCGTATGTGTTTCACTGTTTAGTTATCAAGGTTGTTTGTCTGTCATCTCTTTGCGACAGCCTGTTTACTTTATCATATCTTTCAGATCTTGTCAAGCACTTTTTTCAAAAGTTTTTCAGACCTTCAAGAAGCTGTATAAAGTCGTTTGTTTCTGTCGTTCTGTTCAAGCGACTTGATTACTTTATCATAAGTTCAGTCGATTGTCAACAGTTAATTTGAATTTTCTGAAAACTATTTTATTTTTCAGTATTTCAGAAGCAATTCTTTGCGACAGCTTGTTTACTATACCACTGCCGTAAGGAATCGTCAAGCACTTTTTACAAAAAAATTTATATTTTTTTATAACATTATTTTCAAGATCCTTTTTCTTCAATCATTGACTTTCGCCCTCAGACATGATAGCGTCAATACATATAACAAATTCATTATTTTATACCCTTTCCCCAGTTTGGAGGTTTCTATGTATCAACAGCAATCACCAGCATTAAAAGAAACAAATCCTCATGGCTCCCAGGCTTTTCCCTGTGCTTTTTACCGTTTAAAACTAAGCGGACACGGAATCCTGGTCAAGCACCATTGGCACGAGGAGGTCGAGATTATTTACTTTCCCGGTGGAACCTTCACCTTAGATATTAATATGGAAACATTTGATGTATCTTCAGAATGTTTTTATTTTATTAATCCCGGCGAACTGCACAGCATACGTGCACGCTCAAAAGAAGTCTCCATGGAATACGCTGTCGTTTTCCAACCGGAACTGCTCTGCTCTCCTTTTTACGATACGGTTCAGACTCAGCTTGTCCAGCCATTGCAAAACGGACGTCTGATTTTTCCAAGATGTATTTCTGCAAACCATCCTGTTTTTCCTATTATAAAGGAGCAGTTCCAGAACATCACTAACGCATTTTACCGCTGCAGCTTTTCTGAACAATTGGAAGAGCTTCATGATTCCTTACATATAAATTTATTCCGCGCTTCTGGAAATGCCATTGTCGGCCTGGCAGATCAGCTTCTGATCAAGGCTTCCCTGTTAAATATTTTTGCAGATTTTTCCAATCGCCAGCTTTTTTCCCAGACTGAAAAATCTGATGACCACAGGGTCGAGACCATAAAAACCACAATCACTTACATCCGCGACCATTACCAGGAAAAAATTTATATCCGCGATCTGGCATCCCTGATCGGACTCAATGAGCAATACTTTTGCCGTTTTTTTAAAAAAGCAATCGGCATATCTCCCATAGAATACCTGAATGAATATCGCATCCGCCAGGCAGTACGTTTATTAAAAGACAGCAGTCTTCCAGTGACCGAGATATGTCTGGACTGTGGTTATAACAATATGGGGAATTTTCTCAGAGAATTTCGCAAATATACAGGAACCACACCTCTGCAATATCGGAAACACAGCCAGGGGATTGAGAATCCTTCCTTATAAAACACGCTTGCACCCCCCTATGTACGAAATGATTTTCCAAACAATCTCTGGTCAAAATTTCGTATTTTTTAATCAAATTAAGGGAAGTATTTTCTTTTTCATGTATGTATAATGTACTTAGTTCAAAGATAATCATTATATATAAGGAGACATAAATGAATAGCACGAAAAAAAAATGGTGGCAGGATAAAGTAGCCTATCAGATTTATCCGAAAAGCTTTTATGACACAAACGGTGATGGAATCGGCGATCTGCCGGGAATTATTGAGAAACTGGATTATTTAAAGGAGCTGGGGGTTGACATTGTCTGGCTTTCCCCCTGCTATCGCTCCCCTCTTGCCGACCAGGGATACGATATTTCCGATTATTACGACATTGACCCGCGATTCGGAACTATGGAGGATATGGACCGCCTTATCGCAGAAGCAAAGAAACGGGACATGTATATTGTCATGGATCTGGTTGTAAACCACTGCTCTGATGAGCACGAATGGTTTAAAAAAGCCTGTAAGGATCCGGATGGAAAATACGGCCGTTTCTTCTATTTAAGAGACAAAGAAGATGGTAAGCTTCCTACTAACTGGCGCTCCTATTTCGGAGGTTCGGTATGGGAGGATCTGCCTGGCACCAACAAACAGTACCTTCATGTTTTTCATAAAAAGCAGCCTGACCTGAACTGGGAAAATCCAGAGCTCCGTGAGGAAGTATATAAAAATATTAACTGGTGGCTGGACAAGGGTCTTGGCGGTTTCCGCATTGATGCTATCATTAATATCAAAAAAGCTCTTCCTATGCATGATTATGAGCCTGATCGTGAGGACGGACTCTGCAGCATTAATAAAATGCTGGAGGAAGCTACCGGAATCGGAGAATTTCTTGGAGAAATGCGTGACCGCACCTTCAAGCCTCACGATGCTTTTTCCGTAGGTGAGGTTTTCAACGCAAAAGACGAAGAGCTCCCGGATTTTATTGGAAACAATGGTTATTTTTCTTCTATGTTCGACTTTAACGAAACCATTTTCGGAGGTTCTGAAAAAGGCTGGTACGATTGCAAAGAAATCACACCTGACGACTACAAGCGCTGCTGTTTTGAGACACAGGCCAAAATGGGGGATTTCGGATTCGTTTCCAATATTATCGAGAATCATGACGAGCCTCGCGGTGTCAGTCACTATATTCCAGAAGGTGATTGCTGTGATACAAGCAAAAAAATGCTGGCGGCATTGAATTTCATGCTTCGTGGACTTCCCTTTATTTATCAGGGACAGGAGCTTGGCATGGAAAATATCCCGTTCAAATCTATTGACGAGGTAGATGATATTTCAACTCTGGATGAATATAAAGTTGCACTTGACGCCGGACTTACCCCGGAAGCAGCTTTGAAAGCTGTTGCCCGCCGCAGCCGCGACAATGCCCGTACCCCCATGCAGTGGACTGGTGAGGAAAATGCCGGATTTACAGCTGGTACACCGTGGCTTCGAGTAAATTCCAATTATACCGCAATTAATGTGGAAAAAGAGACGATTGATCCAAATTCCGTACTTAATTTCTATAAGAAACTGATCGCTCTTCGCAAGGATCCGGAATATAAAGAAACCGTTGTGTATGGTGCTCTGGAGCCATTTATGGAAGACCGGCATAATTTAATGGCATACTACCGTAAAGGAGATAAAACTTTACTTGTGGTTGGCAATTATCAGTGGGAGGAGCAGGAAATTACACTTCCATCAGAATGCAAAAAGGTGCTGATCAATAACTACCCGGATATGGTTCTGGATGGAAATTCAGTTAAGCTGCATGGATATCAGGTGCTGGTTGTGGAGTTAGCGTAAACGATTTTCACGCTTGATATTTATTGTATTCCAACACCTTATTGACAATTTTTCCCATTATTACTATAATAACAAAAGAACAGGGGAGCTTGTACACAGGCTGAGAGGAAATTGTGAATTTCGACCCTATTACCTGATGCGGATAATGCCGCCGTAGGAAGTCATCATGAGTTTGATTTTTTTCGGAGACACCTCATTGGGGTGTCTCTTTTTTCATATGGCAGCAATGCAGCGTTCGGCTGGGGGCACCACTTTCGGACGCTATATAAAATTAATGCATACATAACAACAGTGCCGGTTTGTAAAAAGATTTTTTCACGTTATAACTCATAACTCGTGGAAACTGCTTCAAACAAGGCCAAGAGAAAGGAAGAAAATTATGAGAACAGCATTAACAATCGCTGGAAGTGACTCCAGCGGAGGCGCCGGTATCCAGGCTGATATCAAGACAATGATCAGCAATGGAGTATATGCCATGAGTGCGATTACCGCACTTACCGCACAGAATACTACCGGTGTAACAGGTATTATGGAAGCAACGCCAGAATTTCTGGCCGACCAGCTGGATAATATTTTTACAGATATTTATCCGGATGCAGTGAAGATTGGAATGGTATCTTCCAGCGCATTGATTGAAACCATTGCGAAAAAACTTCGCCAGTATGAAGCAAAGAACATTGTAGTAGACCCGGTTATGGTCGCTACAAGCGGAGCCAAGCTGATCAATGATGAAGCCATTGAAGCCCTTAAAAGTCAGCTTCTTCCAATGGCCACAGTCCTGACACCGAATATTCCGGAGGCAGAGGTTCTGTCCGGAATGAAAATAGAAACTGCCGAGGATATGATCAAAGCCGCTGCTGCCATCGGGGAGAAATACAGCTGTGCAGTGCTTTGCAAGGGTGGTCATCAGCTGAATGACGCCAATGACCTTCTGTGGCGCGAAGGCAATTACAAATGGTTCCAGGGAAAGCGGATCAACAATCCTAACACTCACGGAACAGGATGTACGTTATCCAGTGCCATTGCTTCTAATCTGGCAAAGGGATTTGACCTTGATACTTCCGTGGAGAGGGCAAAGAAATATATTTCCGGAGCACTTGCTGCTATGCTGGATCTTGGAAAAGGCAGTGGTCCTATGGATCACGGATTTGCAATAAAAAATGAATTCACACTGTCACATGACGAGATTACGGCAGAAGCCGCTGATAAGGAGGCAAAATAACATGACTGAAAAACGTACTTCCATTTTTGAAAACGGCCTGATCTGGTTTGGCGCTGGTGTTTCCCTGGCGGAAATCCTCACCGGAACCTATTTTGCCTCACTTGGCTTTGGAAAAGGTCTTCTTGCCATTATCATCGGACATATTATTGGCTGTACCATGCTTTTCCTCGCCGGAGTGATCGGCGGAAAAACACGCCGCAGTGCAATGGAAACCGTAAAAATGAGCTTTGGGGAAAAAGGCGGGATTTTCTTCTCCTTCCTGAACGTACTTCAGCTGGTTGGCTGGACTGCCATTATGATCTACGACGGAGCTCTGGCCGCAAACGGTGTGTTACATACCGGAAGCTGGGTATGGTGTCTGGTAATCGGTGCACTGATCGTACTGTGGATTTTTATCGGCATCACAAACCTTGGAAAAATCAACACCATCGCTATGGCAGCACTTTTTATCCTCACACTGGTACTCTGCAAGCTCATCTTCTTTGATGGCGGGACTGCACTTGCCATTGGCGAGGAAGCCATGTCCTTTGGTGCTGCGGTTGAGCTTTCTGTTGCAATGCCACTGTCCTGGCTGCCGCTGATCAGTGATTATACCCGTGAGGCGAAGGAGCCAGTGAAAGCAACTGCTGTAAGCTCTATTGTTTACGGTCTTGTAAGCTGCTGGATGTATGTAATCGGTATGGGTGCAGCGATTTATACCGGTGAATCCGACATTGCTCAGATTATGGTGAAAGCCGGACTGGGAATTGCAGGTCTTCTGATCATTGTATTTTCCACTGTTACCACTACATTCCTGGATGCTTACTCCGCCGGAATTTCATCTGAATCTGTATTTTCCAAAATTAATGGAAAATATGCCGCAATTGCCGTAACCATCATCGGAACAATTGCTGCAATTGTATATCCAATGGACAACATTACCGATTTCCTGTACCTCATCGGTTCTGTATTTGCACCGATGATCGCCATTCAGATTGCAGACTTCTTCCTGCTGAAACGTGCTGACAGTCTGAGCGAATCGGTTGACATAACAAATGCGGTAATCTGGGTGATCGGATTCGTGCTGTACCGAATTTTAATGAGAATTGATATTCCTGTGGGAAATACACTGCCGGATATGGTGGTTACCATTCTCATTTGTATGATCGTGCGAAATGTTTTAAAGAGTAAAAAATAGACTTTCACTTTAGAGTGTATTGGATAAAAGGCTTTCTGCAAGATGTGCGTCGCAATTTGCAGGAATGATTTTTCAAACACGCTCTAGCTTTCGTATAAACACTACTCGGTTCAGGAAAGTGCCAGAGATGGGCTTTCTTATAAATCCAAAAAAGGGCTGCCATTTCCCGGCAGTCCCTTTCTGTTTATTTCTGTTTATTTTTGTTTATATCTGCTTATATCTGTTTATATCTGTTTATTCTTCAGTTTCTTCCAGTGTTACTTCCACAACCGTATCCCGGGCATCCGGAAGCGGGTAGCTGTCGCAGGTGTCAGCGTTGAGGAAGAAGAACTGATTCTGGGAGTATTCCTTCAGGTTCCAGTAATCCGTAAGCTTTACCTCGGAATTGTCGGAAAGACGGCGGAGTTTTTTGATCTTACCGTGAATTCCGGTAAGAGGGATTGCTCCTGCCTGAGGTTCCATAACGTGGGCATAGATCTTATTTCCGCTGCGGGTGTAGCGGCCCCATTCCGGTTTATCGATTTCAGCATAGCCACAGCCGTAGATGCTCTTGGAGTTCTCGTCCATCCACTCTCCTACTTCTTCCAGAATCTTCACAGACTCCTTCGGAATACGACCTTTTGCATCAGGCCCTACATTCAGAAGCAGGTTGCCACCCTTGCTGACACACTCAACCAGCATGTGGATGACCATTTCAGCTGATTTATAATGACGGTCACTGGAAGAGTAGCCCCAATTGTTATTCAGGGTCAGGCAGGCTTCCCAGGGTACCGGATCACCCAGCTCATTGCGGATTCCTGCTGGTGGGATCATCTGCTCCGGAGATGCGAAATCGCCGGAATATTCGGTAGGATTTGCAGTAAGGATAGAACCGGAATCCTCAGCACTGCCCTCCAGACGGTTATCAATGATCAGCCAGGGCTGGATGGAACGCACCATGGAAATCAGCTCCTGGGCTTTCCATTTGTCGCACTTCATATCGCCGTAGGAGAAGTCGAACCACATCAGATCCAGCTTACCATAATTGGTAAGAAGCTCTTTGATCTGCCCAAACATAAATTCCAGATAGCGGTCGAAATCGCGGTTTTCATTGGAGCATTCCGGATGGTTGCGCATTGGATGGTGCATATCCCCATAGTGTGGGAAATCCGGGTGGCGCCAGTCTATAATAGAAAAATACAGACCTACTTTGATTCCTTCTGCACGGAATGCCTCCAGGAACTCTTTTACCAGGTCTTTGTGGCAGGCTGCGTTCATGGAGTTGTAGTCAGTAAGTTTGGTGTCAAAAAGGCAAAAGCCGTCGTGGTGTTTGGCTGTGAGCACAGCATATTTCATGCCCGCCTTTTTCGCAAGACGCGCCCACTCTCTTGGGTTGTAATTCTCAGCTGTGAACTCTTCTGTGAGATGGCAGTAGTCCTCATGTGGAATCTGCTCCATGCTGCGCACCCATTCTCCTCTGGCAGGGATTGCATAAAGTCCCCAGTGAATAAACATGCCGAAACGGGCGTCACGGTACCATTCGGTACGTTTTGTTCTTTCTTCGATTACTTTGTTCATTTTATAATGTCCTTTCCTGTAACATTAGGCAAAATACTTTTCCAGTTCTCTCTTCATATCCTCTGGAATTTCCCGTTCAAAGGAAAGTTCTGGCTCGTTTGCCACCCATGCAGCTGCTGTGCAGAGAGTTTTCGCCCCTTCTTCCAGTGCGCGAGGAGATATATATTCTACTGTATCGTGTCTTGTATGCATGCCAAAGCCGTCACGGTTTAAGGTAAGCGCTGGCACACCTTTCCATGCGAAAGTATTGGAATCGCTGGCCCAGACCTGATTTTTGATGGTAACACCCAGCTGATTTTCTTCCATGAGGTTTTTCAGTTCTGCACAGACAGTCGGATCTGCAGTTACTCCCAGAACGTTTCCTCCCAGGAGCTGCCCTGCCAGGTCTACATTCAGATTAAACACATGGCTGCTCATTTCTCCTTCATGGGATTTCACATAATTCTGGCTTCCAACCAGACCTTTTTCCTCGGAGCCAAACCAGATGAACTCCATAGTTCTGGCTGGTCTGTGCTCTGCGAAATGATGAAAAGCTTCCATCACCATGGCTCCGCCGGACATATTGTCATATGCACCAGGGCCTTCCGGAACAGAATCATAATGAGCCGTTACCGTAACGATTTCTTCTGGAAAATCAGTTCCCAGAATGCGTACTGCCACATTGGCGGAATTGCGGGAAATCTCGCTCTGCTGAATGTTCAGGCAGCACTGGGATGCCTGTTTCTCCACGATTTCCACTGCATCCAGGTAATGGACAGATGCGCCTGGAAGATCACCTGCCTTGCGGCGGTACTGGGTTGGAATCCGGTCTTCCGCCTGATCCAGCGGCGTGCCGCATACGGTTACAAAGCCAAGTGCACCTGCTGCTTTTATTTTATTTATCGTATCTTCACGAATAGGATCGCAGACCAGCACAACTGCCCCATTTGCCTTGGAAAGACTTATGTCGTCTCCTTTTCCCACGAAGAGAAATGGTGCTGTGATGCCCTCTTCCAGGGTGCAGGCGCCATTCAGGTAGGCACGCACCGGATAAGCCTTCTTATAAGGCTGGCAGATTACCAGCTCTGCCTTTTTCTGCTGAAAATCCGGACACTGGAAAAATTCCATGCGGGGTGTCTGAATGTAGACAGACTTTCCCGTCTGGGATGCTGCCTGCTCCGCTTCCTTCAAAATGTATTCAGCTGCTTTGTGCTCCCCCTTAGTGCCGGATTCACGGACGTATGCCGTGTCAGCTACAAACTGATACGCGCGTTGTCCATTTGGGTGAATTTCTGTGTATTTATTCATAATTTACTCCATTTAGAGATGGCTTCCGATTTACTCCTATTTAATGCGCTACATTCAGAGGCCTTGCAATTTTCCTTATTATGCCTTGCTGCGCACCTCTAGAGCACAAAGAAAACCATCTCTATATTTCTTAGAAATTCTACTATATACTTCAAAAACTACTATATCTTCTTTTAAATGCGATTTATACTTCCGGCACTTCTTCCATAATACGGATCAACATATCGCCAGTTCCAACATTATAGCCGCTGGTTGCATAAATCCCTACAGACTCGCCATTAGTTACCAGAATTAGCGGAAGCTTGTCCGGATCAACGTACATTCTTCTTCCCAGAAGTTCGATGTTTTCCTCAAAGGAATCGTAATAGATGGAAACCTTTGGGAACATCTTCAGCACTTTTCCCAGAAGAGGATCCTGCTTGGCTTCCGGAGTACGAATCATGAAAGAGATGGAATTTTCAAATTCGTGGAATTTTTCTGCATGTTCCAGCATTTCGTTCAAAATATGTTCCGTAGGCTCCCGGCTCTCTTCCAGCCACATGAGAATTTTCTTGCCGCCTTTGGTTAACTCAGCGCAGGTTACTGTGTTTCCGGCAGAATCTTTTACCTCAAACTCCGGAAGGGAAATACGCTCCAGCATATCGCCAAGCTGTGCTTCGCGGAGACGCAAGGTCTCTTCTCTCTGCACGCCTTCTTTTATCGTAAATGTTTTCTCCCATGCAAATTGATTTCCGTTAGGAAGGCGGTTGGTGGTAATAATCCGATAGGTTCCTGGAATCAGTGCAAGCTCCAGAGTATCCCCATCCCAGCTTCTGCCTGTAAGGTTTAAGGAAACATATTCATTTCCAACCAGACGTCCCATGGTCCAGTTCTGATAGTAGTTCCATACAGCATCTGCCTCTTTTTTCAGTGTGAGAACTGCGCCGCCCTCCTGCTGTTTCAAAACGGAAACAAACTGGTCTTTTACCCAATATTCCATTACCTTATTATCCGGGTTCAATCTTGCCGGAATTCCCAGTGTACGGGCGATTGCCACAAAAAGTACCTTCTTGGAACGCTCGGTACCAATTCCAGATACCAGACATTCGTATGGAGTTTCCATTACGGTCTCGCGCTCGTTATCCGGGTAGGCAGTAATGTGCACCTGGATATAATTCCAGATTTCTGCCGGATTTGTGCGGAAAGCGGCTTTCTGCTCTTCTGTGAAAAAGGAGAGAATGCCTTTTCGGTATGGACGAAGAAGCTCGTCCTCCACACGGGGATTTAACACGTAATTGATATAGAGGTTATAGCCATTCTCAGCACCAGAAACGCCTGTATATGCCACAGATTTTTCAGTTTTACAATTCTTCTCGCCGCAAGCAGTGCCGTTAACATCCCAAACAAGATCTCGATACTCCTTAGCATATATCTTTCCATATTCCAAATGCTCTTCCAGCACCCTGCAAACACAGTCTGTATGATCCTTCTCTGAAAGCACATCCACTATTGCCTGACGAAGTTCCTTCTCATCGCCTCCTGCAAGAAAAGCGGTCAGCTCCGGATTTACCCAATTTTCTTTCTTCTCCTTGCGAATCTTGTTTGCTTCATTCAGTCGTCTGGTTCCTTCTGCCTTCTGCTCCGGGGTAGGCATGTCCGGGTTCACCGGGGTATCAACTGGAGCGATCACATCTACTGCTCTCCAATCTTCTGCTTCCACAGCCTCACCAGTAAGAGTCAGGGAAATCTCATCCTGAGCTCTGGTATCCAGATCTGCCTGTGCAAAGCCTTCCATCCCCGGAAGGAATGCCAGAACTCTCACACTTCCCAAACCCGTCACTAAGGAAACTGTTCCCTTCTCGTCTGTCTCTGCCTTTGCAATAGGAAAATACTCTCCCATATTCAACACCAGAAACTGCACTTGAGCGCCCTTTACAGCCGCGCCCTCTTTATCTGTCACTTTTACAGAAACAGTTTTCACCCTGGCATAACGCGTAGTCTGGTTCAACATAACCGCTGCACCTTCTTTGCCGATCACATCCTCCCCTTCTGCCGGGAAAAGATCAAACAGGCGGGAATGCACCATCATTGCTCTGGAAGAAGCATTGGTAAACCACCCCTTATTCAGGATCATAAGCGGCTCACATGCGCCTGTGAAATACCATTTTCCGTCACACCAAAGCTCCACCCATGCGTGGTTGTCATCACAGTGGGACCACCTTGGCACATACACCTGCCGCGCCGGAATTCCCACACTGCGAAGTGCATTTACCAGAAAAACAGACTCCTCACCGCAGCGTCCGTAACCTCTTCGATATACCGTAAGTGCCGGAAGTGTACGGTCATCACCACTATGATAAGTAGCTTCCTCCGCACACCAGTAATTTACCTCAATTGCTGCATCTTTCGCATTTTTTCCTTCAATTCTATCCTTCAACTCATTCCAGAAAAAGCTTCGACAAGGAAGTACCTCTTCCTCATTCACCCTGTGATCCAGAATATAATTCAAAAACATCTCCTCCGGCAGCTCTTTCACACGTTCCAGAGTATTATAAAGAAACAGTCCATGGCTTGCGAAATCCTGAATCTCCTCAAAAGAATAATTCACAAGATCACTATAAGGCGCTGTCACATACAAATACTTCATCGCCAGCCCCAGATCTCTGCCGCATCCATCCAGCTTCTCACAAATCGTCTTCAGCGGCTCCCTGTCCGCCCCAAGCTTCTCTGTTAATTTCAAAAATTCTTCTTCAATCTTCCTCTGACTGTTCTGAAGAAACATCTATTCATCCTCCTACTTTAAATAGAAAAAACGCCCTTTCACGAAAAAATTGTTCTTTTTTTGTGAAAGAGCGTCCCAGCCTCAAAGCCTTGCTAAAACTTCCCGGGCCTTTTTCACCTCAGCCTCACTGGTGCGGAAAATCTCATACTCACTCAAAGAAGGCAGTCCCATACTCACGCCCTCTTTGCGGTACTTCATCTCACTGTCCAGCAAAACCTTGCCCGTCATATGATAATCTGTGATTCCGGTTTTCTCATAGATTGGAGCAATCACGTCTGCATTTACTCCTGCACCAGCCATAATGTGAATACGACCGGCACTCTTTTCCACCAGCTCTGCAAGCAGCGGCGAACCATCCACACAGTTATTCTTCTGTCCAGATGTGAGAATGGTATTAAAACCAAGAGAAATGGCCTGCTCCAGGGCCTCCATTGGATCCCTGCACACGTCAAAAGCCCTGTGCAAAGTTACAGACATCCCATTCGCTTCTTCCATAAGCTGTGCCAGATGTTCCACATCCAGGGAGCCATCCGGTCTTAGCATACCGATTACAACTCCCTGGGCACCCAGCTCCCGGAATCTTCTCACTTCTGAACGAATAATATCAAATTCATATTCAGTATAACAAAAATCACCAAATCTTGGACGGATCAGTGCATGGATCTTAATATCACTATGCCTGCGGATCTCGCGGAAAAGACTCTCTGATGGAGTTGTTCCTCCAATCACCACATTTCCGCAAAGCTCGATCCTGTCTGCTCCGCCTTTCTCTGCGGCAAGTACGGATTCCACCGAATCTGCACAAACCTCCAAAGTAAATTTGCTCATATCCTCTTTTTCCTTTCACCCAGCCTGATACTATCACATTGCAGCTATCGCAATGCTTTGCATTCTGAAAATTCCACAAATTATTCCCAAGCCCGCCGGTCTTGTCACTTTGTTGCTGCATTCCTGAGCTGCTGTCTCTTAATAGAGCGTTACTCCAAGGGAATCCAGCATATCCTGCACCGACTGATCCGGGAATTCATCTGTGATGATCCCGTCCAGTTCATCAAGCTGTGTAAATTTATAAGATTCATTAAAATAAAATTTCTCCCGCTCCATCACGGCATATTTATGACGGCTGCTTTCAATTGCAGCCTTTTTGGTCAGTCCGTCCTCCACTCCAAGAGTCGTGACGGTGTGATCCATCATATCAATTCCGCAGCTTCCCATAAATGCCCGGTCAAAGCTATACTGCCGGATCACCTGGATTGCTGCGGAACCAAGGAATCCATTTACTGTAGGATACATGATTCCACCGGTTCCAATGGCTGTGATCTTGGGATTTTGCGCAAGCAGCTGTAAAATATCGATCATGTTGCTCACTACGGTAAGCTGCATTTTCGATTTCGCAAGAAGCTTGGCAAGCTCAATATTGGTTGTGGATATATCAAGAAAAATCGCTTCCCGCTCCTTGATCAGCGTCATGGCCTTAGCCGCGATCACCATCTTCCTGTCCACATGATAATTTCTTCTGTCGATAACATCTCTTTCCAGCGGGTAATCCTGGGAAAGAATCGCACCACCGTAAGTTCTTTTTAATTTGCCGGCATTCTCAAGAGTTTTCAGATCTTTACGGATGCAGTCCTCTGTGACCTGGAACATTTCGCTCAGCTCCCTGGTCCGGACTTTTCCCTGTTCCCGAAGGACTTTCTCGATGGCTATCTGCCGTTCCTCAATGAACATCCTTCTTCCTCCTGTTTTCTGCTGCCTTATTTATCAAAAGCCCATCTCCCGCTCTTTCAAGCGGTTAACATAACTTATATAGCACTATACATTTCATATTACAGCCAGTCTTTTAGCTTTCTATATCTTCTGAATAGATACACAATCTGCCCGTCAAATATTACTCTGCGCATTGACTGCAGGCAACAAAATGTCCCGGTTTTACCTCAACAAGCTTCGGCTGGCTCTTATGGCAGCTATCCTTGCAAACAGGACAACGGCTGCAGAACTTACACTCCTCGCCAAGATCAATGGGGTTCGGAAGTGTACCCTCAAGCATGATTCTCTGACGGTTCTTCTCAATATCCGGATCCGGGATCGGGATTGCAGAAAGAAGAGCCTTGGTATAAGGATGCATTGGGTTCTCGAAAAGCTCCTCACTGTCAGCAAGCTCAACAAGAGATCCCAGGTACATAACACCAATACGGTCACTGATGTGCTTCACCATGGAAAGGTCGTGTGCAATAAACAGGTAAGTCAGCCCACGCTCTCTCTGAAGCTGCTCCAGAAGGTTGATAACCTGTGCCTGGATGGAAACGTCCAAAGCAGAAATGGGCTCATCGCATACAATAAAATCCGGATTTACTGCAAGTGCACGTGCAATACCAACACGCTGGCGCTGTCCACCGGAAAACTCATGAGGGAAACGATCTGCGTGCTCTGCCTGAAGACCAACGGTTTCCAGAAGCTCAATGACCTTGGCATCACGTTCTTTTTTATTGGCAGCAAGACCATGAGCATCAATTCCCTCTGCTACAATATCCAGAATTTTTCTTCGCGGGTTCAGGGATGCATATGGATCCTGGAAAATCATCTGCATTCTTCTGCAAAGTTCATGTCTCTGCTTTGTATCCAGATTCTTGTCAATTTTCGTTCCATCGAAAGTTACCGTACCATCTGTAGGATCATACAGATGGATAACAGTTCTTCCGAAGGTAGATTTACCACATCCAGACTCTCCAACCAGACCAAGAGTCTCTCCTTTATAAATCTGAAGGGAAATGTCATCAACTGCTTTCAGGATCTTTTTATTTCCAACATTAAAGTATTTCTTCAGGTTCTTGACATCAAGAAGTACCTGCTTTTCATCATTTTTCATCAGAGTTTACCTCCTGTGCCATCTCGTCAAGCATCCAGCATGCTGACTTGTGATTCTTGCCGCAATCGGTATAATCCGGCATGTATTTCTGGCAAACGATCATTGTCTCCTTACATCTTGCCGCAAAAGGACATCCAACCGGAGGCTCCATAAGATCCGGAGGAGTTCCCGGAATTGCCTGAAGCTCACCGCCTTTTTCGTGTGCTTTTGGAATAGAACGAAGAAGGCCTTTTGTATATTCGTGACATGGGTTGTGGAAAATATCTTCCACATCTCCTGTCTCAACTAATTTTCCGCCATACATAACAGCAACACGGTCTGCAATATTTGCCACAACACCAAGGTTATGGGTAATGATGATAATGGATGTTTTGATCTTTTTCTGAAGATCGCGCATCAGATCCAGAATCTGTGCCTGGATCGTTACATCAAGGGCTGTGGTCGGCTCATCTGCGATCAGCACCTTGGGATCACAGGCCAGTGCAATGGCGATGACAACTCGCTGTCTCATACCACCGGACAGCTGGTGTGGATACTGGTCGTAACGTGCCTCCGGATTGGAGATTCCAACCAGGGAAAGAAGCTCAATGGCTCTTGTCTTACGGTCGGCTTTACTCATCTCCTTGCGGTGCTCTTTCAGCATTTCCTCGATCTGTTTTCCAACCTTCATGGTCGGGTTCAGGGAAGTCATGGGATCCTGGAAGATCATGGCAATCTCGCTTCCGCGCACCTGCTGCATCTGACGTTCTGAATATTTGGTCAGATCATTTCCCTGAAACATTACGCTTCCTTCTACTACTTTTCCATTCTTTGGGAGGATTCCCATAACACCTTTCATGGTAATGGATTTTCCGGAACCGGACTCTCCTACTACCGCAAGTGTCTCCTGCTCATTCAGGTAAAAATCCACGCCGCGCACAGCCTGGACAACGCCCTTGTGCGTCTTGATGTGGACTGTAAGATTCTTAACTTCTAATATTTTTCCCATAGCTGTACCTACTTTCTCATCTGCGGATCAAGGGCATCACGAAGTCCGTCGCCCAGAATACTGAAGCATACCATAATCAGTACGATAACAATTGCCGGGAAAATCAGTACATGTGGATACATTCGCAGTACCTGATAACCACCGTTGATCAATACACCAAGGGAAGCCTGCGGCTCTGCCAGACCAATACCAATGAAGCTTAAGAATGCCTCGGTAAAGATAGCGCTTGGGATTGTGAACATCACGTTGATTACGATAACGCTGACTGTGTTCGGGATCAGATCCTTCATAATAATGTTGAATTTGCTGGTTCCAAGAACCTGAGAAGCAAGTACGAATTCCTGATTCTTCAGTTTCAGGATCTCGGCACGAACCAGTCTGGCCATGTTTACCCATCCGGTAATGGAAAGTGCAGCGATAATAGTTCCTACACCAGCTGGGAATGCCATCAGGAAAAGGATTACAATGATAAGGCTTGGGATTCCAACCAGTACCTCAATAATACGCTGCATAACAGCGTCTACCTTTCCCCCGAAAAGAGCGGAAACAGCACCGTAAAGAACACCTACAACCAGATCCAGGATTGCAGCTACCAGTGCGATCATAAGGGAAATTCGGGTTCCCATCCAGGTACGTACCCACAGGTCACGTCCAAACTGGTCAGCACCAAAAATGTGTGCTGCGCTTGGAAGTCCATATACATTGTTATAATCAGTGTCTCTAAATGAATATTTACTGAAGATCGGTGCAAAAATGGCAAGCAGGATAATTCCGATCAAAATAAATAATGCTACAACTGCTGCCTTGTTTTTTTTCAGACGGATCCATGCGTCAGCCAGCATAGTGGAAGCAGGAGCTGCGATGTGCTCTTTTTCAGAGGCTTCTACTTTCGCTTTCTGATACATGCTGCGGTCAATTTTTGATTTGTCCACGATCAGCTCTCCTTTCCTTTGGCAAGACGAATTCTCGGATCAATAAGAGAATAAGCCAGGTCAACAAGCAGTACAATCAGCATATAGAATGCGGCATAGAAAATAGTAATACCCATGATCACCGGATAATCATTGGCCTTGATACAGTCTACGAAAAGGCTTCCGATACCAGGAATACTGAAGATGTTCTCTACAGCAAGAGATCCTGTCATAAGGTTTACTACGATTGGTCCTAAAATAGTTACAACCGGAAGGATGGAGTTGCGGACTGCATGACGCATAAGGACTTTCATCTGGCTCAGCCCCTTGGCTCTTGCAGTTACGATGTAATCCTGATCCAGTACATCCAGCATTTCGGTACGCATAAAACGGGCAACCATAGCTGTTGCACTGAACGAAAGCGCAATGGACGGCAATACGGAACAATTCCAGCCAGTCCAGAATCCAACCGGGAGAGCGCCCCATTTCAGACCTATGTAATACTGAAGAAGGGCTGCGGCGACAAAGTTCGGCACCGAGACTCCAAGCACTGCCAATATCATAGTAAAGTAATCAATTCCGCTATTGTGCTTCCAGGCAGCCAGGATTCCTAAAATTAATCCGATTGCAAGTCCGATCAGTACTGCCTGGATACCAATCAGCGCAGATGGTCCGAGACGACCTGTGATAACCTTGGAAACATCCTGGTTTACATAAGTAAAGGAAGTACCCAGGTCTCCTTTCAGCATGTTCTTAATATATTTCACATACTGCATGGGAAGAGAATCATTTAATCCATACATTTCCAGCACACGTTCCTGCTGCTGAGGTGTCATAATACTAAAACGCTCAGCATCAAAAGGTGTACCTGGAAGATTTTTCATCATGAAAAAGGTACAGGTTACAATTACCCACAAGGTAACCAGAATGTACCCCAATCGCTTTAATACATATTTCAGCATGACATCACCTTTTCTGTTACTGTGCACGTAGTGAACAGTACTCCTTTTCTTTCTGTGAAAAACAGACCGTATACCGGCTGTGTAAGCCACTGCTGTATACGGTCCGTTACTTGTTCCTTAAGGAATATTACTTGAATTTGAAGCAAACCTCTGAGATCTGTTTCGCTGCCAGTTTATATCCAACAATCACCTGAATAAGAGATTATTCGAAAGAAGCGTACTTGAACTCAAGCGGAACACCGATTGGATGGCTGATCAGGTTCTTGACATTGGATTTTGTCAGAACAGCGGAACCTCTGTGGTATACAGGAGCAACAACTGCGTCTTCCTCAACCAGCTTCTTCTCAGCTTTCAGCATGTCATCAAGACGAGCTGCATCGTCTGTCTGAGTCTTAGCATCAGAAATCAGTGCATTGTAATCTGCATCGTTGTAGTTTCCACGGTATGGAGTTCCATTTGTCCACAGATCAAGGTATGTCATAGCGTCATCATAGTCAGCACCCCATGCTGTTACAGCAAACTGATAGTTGTTGGCATCCATCAGCTCTCCACGTCCCTGTACAGTCTTGGTATCGATTACTACGTTCAGACCAAGTGTTGTAACAAGCTCGCTCTGGATAAATGTTGCAACGGATTTGGATACAGAGTCATCAGCTACAAGAAGAGTAACCTCTGAAGGTGCGCTTCCAAGCTCCTCAACTGCTTTGTCATAGTACTCTTTTGCCTGCTCCGGATCATATGGGGAAACATCTCCGTTCAGCTCACGGAATGTCTTCTCTCCATCACCGCTCATGCCGTCTGCTACAAGACCAAATCCTGGTGCAGAACCATCAGCAAGAATGTTATCTGTAAGAGCGCTTCTGTTCATAGCAAGAGAAATAGCTTTTCTCATGTTTACATTGCTCATTACGTCATCTGTAAGGTTGAACTGTACATAGCTTGTACGGAAGTCGATCTCCTGGGAGAATTCCGGATCATCCTTGTATGCTACTACGTTTGCAGAATCAAGTTTAACCTGGGAAAGCTCGCCAGCCTGATATGCGCTTAATGCAGCTGCAGCATCTTTGATTACACGAACCTGTGCATCTTCGATTGCTACGTTGTCTTTATCCCAGTAATTGTCGTTTTTAGCGAAAGTAACGCCTACAGCCGGATCATAATCTGTGATCACGTACGGTCCGCAGTAGAGCATGCTGTCTGGGGAAAGAGCGAAGTTTGTGCCCTGCTCTTCACAGAATGCTTCGTTAACCGGGAAGAACATATCCATTGTAGTAAGGTTCAGGAAGTATGGTGTCGGGCTCTTCAGCTGAACTTCCAGTGTCTGATCGTCAACAGCCTTAACGCCTACCTCAGAAGCCTCAACGCTTCCCTCATTATACTCCTGACCATTTACGATGTAGTCTGTCATAATGAAGCTGTAGCCGTTTGTTGCGTCTGCGCTCATCTGTTTCAGCCATGCATATACGAAATCTGCTGCTGTTACAGGCTCACCATTGCTCCACTGGATTCCGTCTCTTAAGTGGAAGGTGTATGTAAGCTTGTCATCGGATACCTCATAAGTATCGCAAAGAGCTGGCTGAGGCTGGTTGTTCTCGTCCATACGGAACAGTCCCTCTTCTGCCTGGTTCAGTACCAGGAATGCATTCTCCTCGGATGCAGCCCACGGTACCAGAGTCTTGATCTCGAAATCAGTAGCAACGCTGAGTGTCTCTCCCTCTGCGAATACTGCTGATGCACCTGTAACAGTCATGGTGAGTGCCATTCCAAGTGCTACTGCTGCTTTCATCATTTTCATAGTTTTTTCTCCTTTCTTATCCGTCCTTTATGCAGGTACGGTAGTAAGCCTTTGCCGTTCAGAGTTTAAATGGAGCTTTATAGTAAAAAAACATTTTCTATTTTGCAACTTAGTCACGATGTAGTTTCATGCGCCTTTGCATAAATAAAAAATGTTCTCTTTGCTCGCCTCTTTTTGGTAATTTTAGTATAGCAAAGTGTTGTAGTGTTGTCAATTGTTTTTTATTATTCTTTATTGCTTTTTATTGTTTAGAATTGGTTTTGTACGAATTATGTATTTATTTTGTACAAATTCTGCTTTTTCAAGGAAAAATAAGTAAAAAATATCGGATGCAGCTGGGTGCTTCAACTGTATCTGGCTTCCTGTTTTCCTCTTTAATGTGTTGAATGTGTTGAAAAGTTCTTCAGGAGGGGCGCATTTGGACAATATGTATTACTCACTCGCCGGCGCAACGCTCCAGCGAACTAATCGCTAACTGCGACTAATGCGTTCGGGAGAGCCCTCACGCATAAGTCTTCGTAAGCGCTGGATTTCGCTTGCGCTAAGAGCGCGCCTGAAATGGCTCGCTGGAGTAATACATATTGCCCAAATGCTGTGTACTGGCTGGGACTTGCTGGTTAGTAAGAACTTTTACCGAAGGGGGAGGGGGAGTGATTGGTCTCCCTATACTTTCTTGACAACGATAGATTAGAAAAAAACAATATAGTTGCGGGATACCAACTACTTCACCCCACCCCCGTTGTTGTCGTTATTGTTTCTTTTTTCCCTTTCCAGTAACCAGCGATTTTGCAATGCATATTCACAAGCCGCGCATTTCAGGAGCGGTTTTAGTGGAGGCGAGATCCATGACTTACGGAGACTTAGGCGCGAAGGCTTTCCTGAGCGTCTTAGTCGTAGTTAGTCATTAGCTTGCCGGAACGTTGCGACGCGCGGCGGTGAATATACATTGTGAAATCGCGTCCGGAATAACGACCAACACACTAAATAGCAATGAAATTTCCTATTGCGCCAAAAATGCCAGGTTAATTTTCCTGGCATTTTTATTCAATATTCAATCTCTACATCTTTTTTGCTGATCAGCCCATTATCCAGGGGATACCAAGTCTCCAGGTACTGCGTTTCCTCATCCTCTGACGAATTCAAATTCAGGATTGTCCTGGTTGTCACCATTTTGCCTGAAGTATCTTCCTTTCTGATTTCCGCCAAAATATAGGCAGTGTCTGCTTCTACCCTCAAGCTATCCGGCACCTCAGATGGCTTATAGGCAGTCTGTTTCAATACCTGATTCGCCTCATTCATCTGGTAAATGATGGTCCGCACTGGCTTGTACATAGTGGCAAACTGAACCGTCACTTTACAGCCTTCTGTCTTAGTCTTTCCATTTTCCACTGTAGTAGTTTCACCGGAAAGGGTAGCTGCCATAGTGTTTCCTTCTGAGCCTCCCACACCGTTGGAATAGCCGTTTCCAGCCATGGCATAAATTTCCCCGTTTTCTTTCTGGAAAACCGGATTTACATACTGGGTGTGTTCTGACTTGCCAGAGACCTGGTAAACAGTGGCGCTGATTTCCTGTGTTTCTCCATCATCGGTAACGTTGTAGTTCAAATACGGATCTCCTACTCCGTCGGAGCAAAGATTTCCTACAGATGTATTTCCATCCTCATCTTCGGTCACTGGCATTAAAATGTATTCTCCTTTTATGTCTCCAAAGGAAATTTTCCACTCAGAAGAAGACTGGGCACCTTCTTTATCCACAGTTGCCACAAGTTTTCCCTCATAACGGCTGTCATTTCCTATGGTGATACTGCTGTTGTTCATAAGGGAGGCGGCATGGTCGTTCAGATACCCTTCCATATCATATAAGTCCAGATATTCGGAGGTGATAAAAGCGCCGATCAGGCGGTCACCGTTTCCATCTGTGCCGGCTTCTGGGACTGCAAGAGTACAGCCGCTGGCTGTGAAGGCCATGAAAATAACCGATAATTCAAACAAACTTTTTAACAGATGCTTGTTCTCCCGTCCCTTCAAAAATCTTTCTACAAGATGTGCGTCACAATTTATGGGAAATTTTCTCCAGATGAGAGCACCGCAATGGGCCCCCTTAGCCGAATTTTGGTGATATTTTGATTTCCTAATCTTCATTTTCATCCTCCTCCAGATTTCCATCGAATTTTAAAATATCCCCAACATCACATTGCAGGAAATAACAGATCCGGTTAATGGTGTGGAACCGCACGCCCTTGGCCTTTCCGCTTCTGAGTACGGACAGGTTGGCTTCTGTAATGTTCACCAGGCTGCACAGTTCCTTAGACGTCATTCCCCGCTCCTTCAATACATCTTCAAGGCATACTTTTATTGCCATAAATCATTTCCTTTCCTTATCGCAAATCGCTCCATAGTCCCGGTTCGCTTCGCTGCCTGCTGATACAGTCCAGTTGCCGTTTATACATCTTCATACGCTTAAATAAACAGGTCATTATCCTCTTTCAGCCTCTGCATTTCCCTTATATACTTTGCAAACAACAGCACCGCCAGCACAAAGGCCAGGGAAAATACCGGGACCGCCACCACATACTCAAGCTGGCAAAGTCTGCTCTGGAAAAACAATTGCAGTAGATTAAATACCGCATCTACCCCAATAGTGAATGCTAAGGTCCACACGCAAAAGTGGGAAAGTTTTCCCGCCAGTTTTACACTCTCTTCCTGATACAGGTCTTCCTTCATTGCAGCCAGAAGCCTTCTCGCCAGGAAAACAACTATAATATTCAGTACATATGGCAGAATACGGACTGCAAAGTTGAGGAACAGGAAAACATAAGTAGGGGTAAGGTTGGAAAAAGTAATAAAACCGTCGCTTAGCTCTATGCCTGTATTTCCCTTCTGTACCGTTTCCAGATTCTGAAGCAGCCCTCCCAGCTCCTGTCCAAAGATGCCATACACCAATACCACGCTCACAGTGCCAAGAAGGAACCAAAGCCCCTTTTGCAGTTTCTCCGTTCCTGCATTTTTATAATGAAGCAAAATACGGATAAGCAGGTAACCCAGAAGGACGGAATAGAAGGTACTTCCCAGGGACCATTTCCCGGTGCCTGGCACTCCGGTGGACAAAAGTCCCGGATTGATCATGTAGTATAGGGTTACAAAAAGAAGAGCGCTGATAACCAGAAGCATGATATCCAGGGGTTCTGATTTCTTGCGCCAGTGCAGGAATCCCCAAATTCCAGCAGGGATAAGTCCCAACAGCATGTATAAGATGATTGCGACCACATTTCCTACAGCCCCAGACAGCGACAGAACCCGCAGGCCAGCTCCGATCTGCTCAAAAGGGAATGCGATCAAGGTGGAAAACAGACCGGATAAGCTGCGCTGTAAAATACAGAACAGGACGCAGGCGGCCGCTTCCACAGATAAGAGGGTAAATAAATGTCTTTCTTTCATGGGGAACCTCCTTTTGCCGATATCGAGAAAATCCGCTATCGTGCTGGATTAAACTATTTAATCCTTTACTATAGATTTCTCTAACTGGTTTATAAGAATTATTGAAAAACGATAATTTATGATTTAATTATAGCTTAAAATTATCGTTTGTCAATAATTTTAACAATAAAAAAATTGCCAGGCAGAATTTCCACGCTCTGCTCTATCCAATGGACAGAAGAAACGTTTTTATTTTCTTACCTGGCATTTTTCACACAAACCTATTCTGTACACACTAAAGCGTGTTTGAAAAATCATTCCTGCAATATGGTCTTTGCCGTCTCTCAGGAGGTGCAGTTCCTCTTCTCTTTTTCAGTAACTTACTGTGTCACATCTCCAAGCACGATCCGAATCAATGTCTTGTCCAGCATCAATGTCCGGTTCCAGGGATTGATGATCACGCCGCTGATTTCTTCCTCGGACAGCGCTGTCTCCAGTACTTTTCCGATGTCTGTCATAAAGGTTGACATAACGCTTTCGCTGCCTTTTAGTTCCTCATCGAAGCTGGTAAAAACCGCCCACCAGCTGTTTCCGTCGGAGGTTTTTACTGCCTGTAATTTCATCTGACCGGCTGCCCCGTTTGGCTCTACGGCGATGATTACCTGACCGTTTTCACGCATGCGTCTTCGTACCACGGTCAGTGCATGAGCCAGCAATTCTTGCGTTGGCTGCTGCTGAAGTGCTGCGATTGCATCCTCGATTTTCTCATTTCCAAGTAAACCTTCATCTGTTTTATCCATATCATTACTCTCCATTGAGCTAATTTCTGTATTAGAGCGTGTTTGAAAAAGGCTTTCTGTAATCTGCCGCTCTTTGATTATACCCTTTTATAAATGATTGGTTCATCATATCCAAAAGTTCTCTTCCCGTTAACTTCCATACTTTCAGATACTTCCAGACAACGATCGGAAAACTTTTCCCAAAGTTTAAATATCATTACCGGCGAAAACTGGCTTATGCTGCCGCCTTCCCAGATTCCGTCCTTTTCATGGTAAAGTGCGGGAGTAAATTTTTCGGATTTTTTCAGTTCCGCGTAATCAACCTTCTTCATGGATGCGTATGAAAATACCTTCTTATCTTCTCCTTCTGGAATTTCATAAGAGGAAAGTAAAATTCCCTGTTCTGTTTCTGTAATAAGAAAAAGATGTGGTGATGCATGACGTTTTCCATTCGTTTCATAGTAGCTTTCTTCAACAACAAATCTGCCATTGAAATCCTCCGGAAGATTTTTTATTTTGTCATTGCAGATTGTATTTACATGCTCGGCATATGGATATGTTTTCCCTTCCGCCTGCATCTTATCAAACTGCTCCTTGTTATCAAAATGTCCTGTCATCATTTCTGTAAATTCATCAAGTTTCATCTTGGTATTTACCTCCATAATCAATTTTTTAATGTTAGGAGCAAAAATTCCCAACTATAATATCCACGGAGCATTCCAGGCAATACATTCCCGCACTCCATATCATATGGTAACCGCCTGAATTTTCTGAAATAGCATTACTGCTTCAGCTTAACCTGCTTTGGTCTTGGATATACCTTTGGCAAGGATAATAATAAGCCACAAAAATAGCCGCCCCGGTCTCTGTGATATGCCCCTTGTCAAGTAGACAGGTGAGATATCTAAAGGTAAGCGACAAAAATACCTACATTTCATTTTGGAGTGTAGGTATTTTTATGCACACCATTTCTCTTT
>NZ_JADNDC010000050.1:0-26106 GCF_015551645.1 Ruminococcus sp. D54t1_190329_F1 | reverse complement strand
AGTGATGCTTTCATAATTGTTGAAAACATTTGTTGTCAAGGTTCAAGTCTTGGCTGCGATTTTTATTTTCGTAGCAAGGTACAAAAATTCCTGAAGGGAAAAAGGAATCTATATTAAATACTCCCTTTACTGATTACTTTTCCTTACATATGATTTCGTATCAAATCCCAAGGTCTTAGTAATCAGTTTTGTTTCCAAGCGTTGACGCAGAGTTTCATCTACACAGTAATGCACCTGTCCAAATTCGTCAAACATTTTTCTGGTAGCTAAAACTGTTATGTACCCTTCATAATGCTTCAACACTGCCTGGATTGCCTCAGTATCACCAGTTGATGCTGCCTCAATAACATGGAATGGCAGCAAATCAAATGCGCATTTCTGTTTTTTACATTTGCAGATTCCTCCATATTTTTTCTCATCAGTTCCAGTGATCATCTACGATGCTCATTAATTGTGCTGCGTACAAGATTCATTTCTCTGGCAATGTCTGCATCACTCATATCCATAAAATATGATAATAACACAACATTCCTTTTCTTTTCAGTAAGTGTCTGCAGTGCTTCAGCAATCAATCCGTCACGTAATGACGGATATGATACCAGACAATATAATTCTTAATCTTTCCAATACTTCGGATCTGTTTTACGGAAATTTAGAATTTTATATGTCTTTTAAAAAGTGAAATATCACCCTCTTTTTTAGTGAAATATTAGTTCATTTTCTTTCAAGAAAGGGAACTATACACTAAACATGGAGGTGTATCATATGCCAAAACAAACAGATAAAGAACTGGAATTGTTTTTTAAGAACGCCCGACACGAGCAAAAATTGACTTATGAGGAATTAGCTGAAAAAGCAGAAATGTCCAGCCGATATTTAAAGGAAATTGAAAATGGGGGCCGAGTTCCCAGTTTTCATAAAATCAGAAAACTGGTACGCGCTTTAAATGTTCCTCCTGAACCGTTTCGTTCCCGACTACAAAGTTGTCGCACTGGCCGAAGTATTTAATGTTTCCTGCGAATATCTTCTTGGTCTGACGGACGCTCCTGCAAAATAATTCAATTGTATTGCTGCCCATTCTATGCTAAACTATGGATAGATACTTCTGAACAACATACACTATTTATAAACCGTATGATTGGAGTGATTTCATGAAATTAACAAAAAAAGTCCCTACAACCGATAAAAACCAGGAAAACAATCATCTTCTCCGCATGTTAGACCGGGGAATTGATGATATGGAAGCTGGTCGTGAATTGCCACTGGAAGATGCTTTTCGCAAAATCACAGAATTAAGGGATGCACGAAGAAATGCAAGAATATAAAATTATTTTAACCTGGGAAGCAATTTACGATGTCACAGACATTGCAGATTATATTGAAGAAGAATTCGGCCAGCAACGTGCTGACCGTTTTCAATCTAATCTGAAAGAACAAATGCAGAATTTAGGCCAGTTCAGTACTGCCTTTCCCCGAACTCAAGAGCCTGTGAAAAAATCTCTGTAAAACAAACAACATTAAGGTCTTCTATGATAAAATATAAAAATCATAGGAGGCCTTTTATAATGGCAAACAGAAAAAAAGAAGTTTACAAACCAAAACCAATGACAGAAGGAAAGAGAAATCTCATTCAGGGATTGTTTCAAGAGTATGATATTCAGTCTGCTGATGACATTCAGGAGGCATTAAAAGACCTGTTATCTGGAACACTCCAAGATATGCTTGAAAAAGAAATGGATGATCATCTCGGCTATGACCGTTATGAAAGATCTGGTGAGCCTAACTACCGCAATGGCACAAAATCTAAGACCGTCCGTAGTAAATATGGGGAATTTCAAGTTGATGTGCCACAAGATCGCCAAAGTTCATTTGAACCACAGGTACTTCCAAAACGCCAGAAAGATATCTCTTCGATTGATGATAAGATTATTGCTCTGTATGCGAAAGGAATGACCACACGACAGATTTCAGAAATGATAGAGGATATTTATGGTTTTGAAGTAAGTGAGGGAATGGTATCTGATATCACAGACAAGCTCCTTCCAAGAATCGAAGAATGGCAAAATCGTCCATTATCATCGGTATATCCAATCGTTTTCATAGATGCTGTACATTTTTCTGTGCGTGATGACGGCGTGATCAGAAAACTGGCCGATGTTGTCCTTGGAATTAATGAAGATGGAATGAAGGAAGTATTAAGCATTGTTGTAGGTGAAAATGAAAGCAGCAAGTATTGGCTGTCAGTGCTGAATAGTTTGAAAAACAGGGGCGTTCAGGACATTCTTATTCTTTGTTCTGATGGACTGACCGGAATCAAAGATGCAATCTCTGCTGCATTTCCCAAAACGGAACAACAGCGCTGCATTGTTCATATGGTGAGAAATACCCTTAAATATGTTGCAAACAAGGATATGAAAACTTTTGCCAAAGACTTAAAAACGATCTACACAGCTGCAAACGAGGAATCTGCCAGAAAACAGCTGGAGGCAGTAACCAGAAAATGGTCAGGACAATATCCAAGTGCTATGAATCGATGGAATGATAACTGGGATGCAATCTCCCCAATTTTCAAATTTTCCAAAGAGGTACGTACTGCGTTTTATACCACAAATGCCATTGAATCACTGAATTCGTGCTATCGTAGATTGAACAAGCAGAGAAGCGTATTCCCAAGCTCACAGGCACTGATGAAGGCACTATACTTAGGAACTTTTGAGATAGCAAAAATGGACAATGCCAATCCGGAATTAGGACAAAGTACGTGGTGAACTGGAAATCATGTACCCGGATCGGCTAATATAACAATAAAAGTTGGACGGTCAAGAGTAAATATACGCCCAGATTTCTCTGGGCGCTCTTGACATACCAATTTAAATTTGCTATTAAATAAACAACGGCTTAACCACAGAAATCTGCCGTTAAGCCGCATCAATTATCATAGAAGATTTAAATTTACAGAAAAAATTTCACACCGTCCATAAAATTTTCTGATATCTATCTACTCAAATTCAATCTATCGAATGAGTCTTTACAGCCGATAGTTTTTATGGTTATTTATCAACTTTCCAGGAAATCTGACGATGAAACTCTTTTGCTTTCACTGCCAACTCCGAATATCTCTTCTGCTGAATAAGTTGAATATCAACGAGATTTCCCCCTACTCCAACAGCTACAGCACCTGCATGTAAAAATTCCTGTACATTTTGAAGCGTTACCCCTCCTACCGCTATTAATGGAATCTTTCCCAACGGTACAGAAAGATTTTTTATGTAAGACGCCCCTGCTTTTCCAACTGGAAATACTTTCACTAAATCCGCTCCATATTCATAGGCATTTATGATTTCTGTTGGCGAATACGCCCCAGGGATAGAGATACAACCACACTGTTTTGTCTGAGCAATGACGTCAGGATTTACATTGGGCGATATCATGTACTGTGCTCCCGAGTTATACGCCGATTTCATCTGTTCTACAGTCAAAATTGTACCTGCTCCCACATATATTTGACCATCATATTTTTTTCTAATTCTTTCAATTGAATTCAGAACATCTTTCTCGTCATAATTCGCTCCACCTGAAAGAGCCAGTTCCAAGCATCTGATATTTCCTTTTAGTAGTGCTTCTGCAACTTGTTCAATCTGTTCAGACCGTACATTTCTAATAATTGCAATTATTTTATCGCTCAATATGCTTTTTTTTACATCATCGGGCATTTATTTATCCTCATCAAGAACTCCACTATGACCATCTTCATACCACATCTCTTCAGGAGTTTTTCCGGCTTTTATATCTGCTTTCGTTTTAATTTCATTGGCAGCTCTTTCTTTTGCATTAATTAAGACTTTCTCAATCATATCATTCGGAATCACAAGTACTCCATCTGCATCTGCAAAAATAAAATCACCTGGATTAACCAATACTTCTCCCAATTGGCCATGTAACCAAAGAGGAACATTGCTGTCTGTCATTCTCCAGTGTCCCTCTGCGCAAATGCACATTGTATCAGTACAAAATGTAGGAATATCATCTTCAAGAAATCCAAAAGAGTCACGAATTGGGCCATCGCATACAAGCCCCTGCATTCCCATATGATGCCATGTCTGCCCAAATATGTCTCCCAGTACAGCCACTTCAGTATATCCAGGGTCAATGATTACAACACAATCCTCACTCAAAGCCTGTCCAACGCGAATCCACATTCCTCCCAGCGGACCAGGCCCTTTATGATCAAATTCTTCCTCAAAAGGAGTAACATTCGTAGTTCCTTTAATGGTGACAGCAGGTCCAGCCAGCTTCATATCTCTTAAAATAGGTTTTACTTCTCTTCTAAGAATCTGATTACGATATCCATACTGAACAAACAATGCATCCCATACAAGGGGAGTATTCAATTTTTTATACTCGCTAATAAAATACTTCATCTGCTCCTTTGTCCATTCAATTGCCATAGTTAAAATCCTCCTTAATTATAATAGTTTTATAAGAACTACATATGTAGTTTCTACCTGTAATTTTCCTTATTACCGTTTAAAAGCAATTCCAATCTTTTCCGATCCGGTAATCCTTCTATATCCCCTAGTGTTCCTACAGCCTGTGCTCCCATCATTGCACCCATCTTACCGCATGTAAAAAGATCCCTTTCTTCCAATATGCCACACAAAAATCCTGCAGCAAACGCATCTCCTGCTCCAATATTATCAATGACCTTCACAGAATATGGTGGAATCTCATACATAGAACTCTCATCTGCCACAATTGCTCCTTTGCTTCCAAGCTTCACAGCAATCTTGTGTATTTTTTTTTCACGAAGAATTCGAACGACCTCATTAATATTATCTGTATCTAATAATACTTTTGCTTCATCCAAACCGATTTCAACAATGTCGCACATATCCAACAAGGGCCGTAACGTCTCTGCAGCTTCATTTTTACTCCATAATCTTAATCGTATATTTGGGTCGAAGCTTACCAGCACTCCGTTCTTTTTTGCTTTTTTTGCCAGTGTCAAATTCATCTCTGCACAACTACCGCTTAAAGCTGATGTAACTCCGGTTATATGTATTATTTTTGAGTTTTGAATCATCTCTTCGCTAATATTATCCTTGTTCAGCGTACTCGCTGCTGAATTCCTTCTATAATAAAAAACGCTTGTTTCATTTGCTTCACTAAACTGTTTAATCATGAGTCCAGTCGAAGCATTCTCATCCCTTATTACTTCCGATACATAAACTCCTTCTCCCCGAATCTCTCGAAGAACATATTCTCCCAGTTCATCACAGCCCAACTTACTTATCCAACAACTTGTATGACCTAATTTGGATACACCAATAGCAACATTGCTTTCCGCTCCAGCTATTCCTTTTTTAAATCTATCCACATAACGCAGCAACTGTTTTTGTTCTGGAATAAAAACTACCATTGTTTCACCTACGGTTAAAACATCCCATTGCTTCACAATTTTCCACCCCCTCTCATTGCCAACCACCATTTCTTAATACACGATTAACATCTTCATCTATTTCTTTCAGAACCCATTTTGCTTTTTCTCCACGAAAAATCCCATTCAAAAGCTTATCTGTAATTATTGCTGCAATGCTAAAAGCTTCCGGTATGTAAAAGTATTCTGGTTCTACGGCTTTTTCTATGATGGGTTCTATATATTGTACCCATGGTTGCATTTTTTGTACTTTTGGATTCCTCGCTGTGGATTTTCTGACCGGAGTTACTCCATATTTCATACAACGAAATTGATCAAATTCTTTCGAGGAAAGATATTGTATAATTTTCCATGAAGTTTCTTTTTCTCTGACATCATTAAGAATTGCCCAAGACCATCCCCCACCATATGCTACTCCTTTATATTTTCCCAACCCAGGAACTTGACAAATCCCCAACTGTTCCGGACACACCTTATTAGACTTACGATAATAAATTTGCGGAAAAACAAAAGAAGATACATTCAGTTGCATAAGCAGTTCTCCGTTACACATTTTTTCTGCCACATCGTGAACAGTAAAACTCCTGGTTATCTTCGGCATGCAGGAAAGCAATAAACAGATTTGTTCATATGCTCTAACGCCTTCTTCACTATAAGCAGTTGATGTCAGATTATGATCAACAATCGATCCGCTAAACTGTCTGCCTCCTGTGGATACCACTCTTGTGTACCAGTCAAGTACCGGGAAAAGGCCTTTACGTTTTCCAGCAATTGCAGTTCCATATAAGCCGTTCTTAATATCCGCATACTCTAGTGCAATTTTTTGAAACTCTTCCCAATCTGACGGTTCTTTTAAACCATATTTTTCAAATATATCTTTTCTATATACCAAAAAAGTCGCACCTGTATGTGTTCCGGGAAGCGCTATCAGTTTTTCACCTTGTCCTCTTCCCGGTATTTTTCTGTTCATATCATGCCAGCCACAATAATTGATGTATGCTTTAAAAAAATCGCCCTCCAATCCTTCTTTTGTCTCTTTCCATGTCAGATCTTTATTCATAACATACTGATTTAAATCAAAAAGATGTTTTTCCTGTGCAATATCCTGTGCCCATAAAGGTGCATATGCACACACATCATAAGCAGCCTTTTTTGTTTGAATTCCTTTCAATAGATTTTCATGGAAAAGGCTAATCGGGGGTTCTTCTACTACAATTTCATCGCCGATGAATTTCTCAATGTCCTTCTTCCTATCTACAATTGATATTCCGTCATTCTCACCAGCGTTTACCGCTATTTTTATCATGATATGCAATCACTCCAATTTAATATAGTTTGCCCCTAATACATCAAAGTCTCCACGTATTGCATACAATTCTCCATTCGTAATTTCAATTTCCAGAAAAACAACCTGTCCTTTCAAGCTGTTAACTGTCTTATTACTTATCCATACTGGTGTCCACTCTATCAAATCAATACACTTATATGTACACTCTTCATAAGACATTCCCTCCATTTCTTTCCCATCTTCATTCAGTATTCGTACTTTGATGACTCCATACGGTGCGCAAACATTTAAATAAAGCTTCTCTCCATAAAATCTAAGTGCCTTAGTACAAATGTCTCCTGTACTTTCCGTAGCTAAATACGCAAATCCATCTTTTCTGAGACTATATCTCAATAGCGCAGCATCTTTTTCTTCCTGATATCGAAACATCTCACCTTTGGATCCACTACCATATATATATATATGGTTTTTGTCTTCAACTACAGATGTTGGAAACACGCTTCCACCACCATGCTCTCCTTGCCTACTGCGAGCAATAAATGGACGATGGCATATCCTTTGAAATATTTTTCCATTATAGCTGTATACCAGCTGACAATCCATATATCCCATAAGACGATTCAATTTTGTCTCGCCAGCATCTCCATGAAACATCCATAACAAACCTATATACATATCTTCATAGGGTATTACTATTAAAGCATATGTTTCTGCTGTACACTCATCTTCTCCATCTGCCTGTAAGATAAGCAAAGGCTCTTCAACTGATTTAAAATCACGAGTTCCATAAAATACAATGCGTCTGTCATGCACATGAAACCAATTGGAAATATAATACTTTCCTTCTTTTTCGTTGTAAAAAATAGAGGATGGAGAATGAAACAATTTTTCATTTCCACATGCTAGTTTTTCTGTTTTCCACGTCTTTCCATTCGATGAATAAGCTATTCGTTCCTCTGGAACTCCATTGGTATCAAAAAAACGGTATAATAGCTTCAACCTCTTATGTTCGTTTCTTTCTTTTTCATCATAAAACACTGGACCGCCATCAATTCTTGATAAACCTGATTCATCCATTCCTAAATCTATTTCCCTTGAAAACACAGGATTCTCGCAATCACTTTTCCAATGTATACCATCCTCACTAGTCGCCCTATAAAGTTCTACTGTTTTTATGCAGAATCCAGCTCTTTCATCGTAAGAAAATGGTGCACATCCTCCGTATATTGCTACCCATTTTCCTGTAGTTATGTCTTTCCAAACGGTTGGATAATTCCATACGCCTTCTGTTTTTACATCTTCTAAAATAGATTCTTTACACAGTACAGGCGTTCCCATTTTACGATTCATTCTTGTCCTTCTTAATATTTTCCAATCATCAAAAAAATATATTATTCCCACAATCTCAGGTACCTCTTTACATTCAATCCCATGATTTTTTCCAAATCAGCATCCGCCAATCCAATTTCCTGCATGAATTTATAATTTATCTCATCATCCATATTATCCGTTCCAAATAAAATTCTGTCTGCTCCCAATATTTCCACAAACCTTCGTATGAGATCTTTTGCATCAACTCTTGGGTAAACCATTTTCTCACATAAATCGGTGATTCCTGCGATGTCTATCATAATATTTGCATTACGCAGAGCAATCATAATTCCATCCTGATACCAGTTACCTCCACCATGGCACATGTTGATTTTTAAATTTGGAAAATCATATGCCAGTTCATCAATATTATGAGGCATTGCCGGAATGTATCTATCAATTAACTGTACCGGAGAAAAACCCGTATGAAATGCTACCGGAATATCCAGCTCAATGCATTTTTCATAAAATGGATAAACTCGTTTGTCATTCACCTCAAATCTGTAGTGTGCCTGATGTATTTTGACCTCTCTAAATCCTTTATTTACAACTAAATCTTCTAATTCTTCCCTGGAATTCTCTTCAAGTGGATTTAAGCATGCACAAGCCAAAAATCGATTGGGATAAAGTGCAATTGCTCTGCTGATCCACTCATGTGATGTCATAGTTGTAATACCATATTCTGGGATATATTCTCCATAGTGGAAGTCTTTTTCTATATCTGGCGGCATTGCAATCATTACTTTTGCATCGACTTGATGTCTATCCATATCTTCTATAATTTCATTTACATCTTCTATAAATATTTTATCTATCTGCTCTAAACTTTTTGGAATTGTTCTTGGTCTATTGTCAATTCCAGGAACTCCTTTTCTGGGTGGATGTGCATGTGAATCAATAACTAACATTTGTTTATCCTCCTTGCATAACATTGAAAAATATCATTCAATAGCCGAATATCTTTTTTTCCTTCTTCAATATTCGTTTCTGGTTGTTTATTTTCAATCACGCATTGATAGAAATGAAGAAGTTCATTGCGAAATGCTTCGTCGAAAGCTACTGAAACTTCTCTTTCTTCAATTCTTCCATCTTTATTCTCAATAATCTTAATAATTGTCGGACAATTTCTAATATATGGATGCGGAAACTTCACTGTAATTGTCTGATCTAACCCATATGCTGTCAACTCCTCGTCAAACCATTTTTGGTTAGTGTAACCTACTTCAAAAATTGCTTTTACATGATTACCATAATCCAATTCTGCCATCAACATATTTCCATCATCCCAAATATCCGAATAGCTTACTTTTTCTGGTTCTCCAAACGCAGCCCTCAAAATATCAATGTCATGTACTCCTGCAAGCAATAATCTAAAATATAGATTCTCCGATAATTCTCCCGTAACCTCTTTCAGGCCTTGATTGAAATTCTGATTAATTTTTTCCTTCACGCTCTGTTCTACGTCTGTCCTTCTCCTGGATTCATATATTTCTGGTTGCGAAGCAGCAAGGCCATCACATACATCTCTTGACCGAATCATACGCAACCCTTTCATATTTTGTATTAAATTTCGTGCGTATTTATATCCTGAATCATATCGTTTCATCTCCCCAACCATGAGCAGCACATTATTTTCGGTTACAGCTTTTTCAATTTCTTCAGCTTGTCTTATATTCTCACATAATGGTTTTTCTACCAAAATGTGCTTTCCAGCTTTTGCCGCTTCTATACACACTTCAGTATGATTACTGTTCAACACAATTACTGCTTCAACCTCTTTGTCATTTATTAATTCATGCCAATCTCTATAACACTTTTTTACTCCATAAAGATTTCCATAATAATCCAACAGTTTTAGTGAAATATCTGAAATTGCCACAATATCATACTCGTCAAGTTCGTGAATATATGGTAGCCAAACAATCTGTGCAACTTGACCACAGCCAATTACACCAACTTTTAATTTTCTCATCTTTTTCTCATCCTTTCTGACTGCTGTTATTGTTTTACTCCACCTTCCATGAAGCCTTTTAAAAATGATTTCATCAACGGCACAAATAGTATCAAAAGTGGCACAAAATTTAATGAACAACCAGCTAATAGCCTTCCCCACTTCTGATCTGTATGTGACATATATGCCTGAAGTGCCAACGGAATCGTTTTTTTGGATCCGCTAGTAATTAGAATTGATGAAAACATATATTCACCCCATGAATAAATGAATGCGTACATGCCTGCCGCCAAAATTCCTGGTGCCGCTAGTGGAATAATGATTTTAACAATAATCTGAAATTTATTTGCGCCGTCTACTCTGGCTGCTTCTTCTATTTCCCTTGGAATTGCATCAAAAAAAGATCTCATCAACCATGTGCAAAATGGTGCAACCAACGCTGTATGTACAAGTATTACCCCAAAATGCGTATCAATTAAATGCATGCTAGCCAATACATCATAGATTGGATATATTGCCAGAATCGTAGGAAATACATACATAAAAAGCATCAATTTTGCAATTTTTTCTTTGCCTTTAAATTCATACCTTGATAATCCATATGCCCCCAATACGCCTATAACGACGGAAAGTGTTGTAACCCCAAAACTGATTTTTATGCTATTAAAAAGGTTCTCCCGAAAAGCTGTTACGCCTACTGATTCCAATAATAGATCTTTATAATTTTGCAAAGTCACAGCTGCAGGAAACACTTTTACGGCTCCTATTTTTATAGCCCACTCATTCTGGAAAGAGGCATCAACAACGTAAATAAATGGTAAAATAAGTATCAACGTAAACAAAAACATACTTGCATAAAATAATATCGTATGACTCTTCTTGTGAAATGGCTGCACCCTACAACTTTTTCTTTTCATAACTCCTCCTTTTAGACTTCCACTTTTTTGAAAAAGCTTTTACCAAACAGGATTCCTAATGCAATGAGAAGTGTCCCTACCATACTTGCCAACGCCATCGACTGTCCGACCTGAAATTCTGAAAATGCCTTTTCATATATAAGGATTGGAACTGTATATGTAGAATAATTTGGCCCCCCTTTGGTAAGAATATATATTAATGAATAATTACTAAAAGTCCACACGATTCCCAAAAAAGTCATGAAACTAATCATTGGACCTGCAATTGGTAAAATCAGGTTAGACAAGATTTTTTTGGGAGATGCACCATCAATTCTCATCGCTTCATATAGTTCTTTCGGAATAACACTAAGTGCCGAAGACATCAAGAGCACTCCAAATGGAAAGAATTGCAGAAAATTTAGAAATATGCAAATCCCTAAAGCCCATCTACTGTCCCCTAAAAAGTTAATACTGTTTTCAATAAGTCCCACATTTTTCAAAATCTTATTGACTATACCTAACTGAGGTTCTAACAACCATTTCCACATCATTGAAAAACCCACTACTGGAGTCATCCACGAAATAAGCATAGCGCCCATACATACTTTTTTTCCCACAAAATCTCGATTAATCAATATTGCAATGCCCATTGGAAAAACAGTATTTAAAATCAATCCAAAAACAACCCAAATCATCGAATTCTTAATTGCAACGCCAAATTTTTCTTCCTTTACAATTGAAATAAAATTCTTCAATCCGGAAAAACTCATACTTCCAAAACCATATTTGGTTTCAAAAAATGATAATATAAATCCCTTTACAAATGGGTATAGTAAAAAAACTGCTACTATAATTGTTAAAGGAGCCAAAAATAAATAACCTATTTTTTGATTCTTTTGTTCCAATTTCCTGTCCCTTTCTTCTTAGTTCCTTTCTTCTCACAGGCATTCCCAAATAACGTATTTTGAGAATACCTGTTTCACTACCTATTGTTAATCTATTGTCTCCATTTTATCACTTGCCCATTTTACTGCTTCCTCTACATTCTCTTGATTTAGAAGAACCTTTTGAATCATATCTGATATGATATACGAATTATAAATTTCTGCCATATTCATATTAACGGCCCCATATTTATTACCTAGTGCATAAGCTTCCTTCGAAGATTCCATTGCTACTTTTAAGAAATTATCCACAATGGATCTACTCTTAGATCCTTCTTTTGCATCAAAGTTTTCTTTAAGTGGAAAATTCTCCTCATCGAAATATCCTGACTCAATTAAATCGGCTCCTGCCTTTGTAGTCGGAAGATAAAATCCCGGTTCCTGACAAACAGTAAGAATCCAGCTAATCTCAGGTCTTTCAAGAAACTCTATAAATTTCTTGCATTCTTCATAATGTTCCCTATCTTTCGCCCCTTTAGTAACCGTTATAGCATGATTAAAGCTTGTTTTGAAACTCTCATCAGCATCATCAGGTTTAGGGAAAGGTGCTGTGGCAATATCAAAATCTCCATTTTCAAAAAATGCTGCAAGATTTGGTGAATGATATGGCATCATTGCAAATGTTCCTGCTGCCCAATTGGATTCTATTTCTCCCCATGACCATCCAGATGCTGCTTGTGGTGCATATTGGTACAATTCATTATAAAAATCCAATGCTTTCACTGTATTGTCATTATCAAACACAATCTTTCCATCTTCATCAAAAATATCTGTATTTGCTGAAGCCATAAAAGCTCCAAAAGTATCCGTCGCTAAAGCATCTCTTGAACAAGTGATACCGATTCCATACTGATCAATATTGCCATCACCATCAGTATCCACTGTCATTTTTTCTGCATACTCTTTTAACTCAGACCACGTTTTTGGCGGTTCAGTATAACCAGCTGCCTCCAAAGCACTTGGTCTATACAAGAGAGAATAACAAATACTATCAATTGGAACTGCCCAATAATGATCATCCATTTTATAACTTAACAATGTAGAATCAATAAAATCCTGTTCGTTGTCAACAGTCTCTACAATATCGTCAACCTCTACAATACCTCCTGCAAGATATGCTGATGACCAACTTGTGTCAGACACCACATTCATATCTGGCATAGTTGAACTCTGAATCGCACTCATCATTTTGGCTTGAGCATCACTCCATAATACAACCTCCATATTGACAATAATATTGGGGTTTTCTTTTTGAAATTTGTCAATGACTGTGTTCCAAGCCGTAACTCTTTGTTCTGTAGGCTCATGTTGCCAAATTGTCAATTCTACTTTTTCATTATTACTTGTGTCATTACTGCTTGCGTCATTACTGCTCGTGTCAGTACCGCTTTCACTACTACTGTTACTGCTTTCTTTAGTACATCCCACCATTGATACTGTCAAAGCTGATACAAGGCCAATAGCTAACCATCTTTTAATATTCCACTTCATAAATTAATTTCCCACCTTCCCAATACTCTGTCATTTTTTATACATCAACTTTCAAAATCAATATACCTACCGAAAAAATATGTTTTTCTCCGTATCCTATTAATAAGTAACCGGTCCCACATATAAATAAAAAAATTTCATCGTTTCATAGATTTTTCATCACCTCATTTCATTGTATATGATTCTGTACTACGCCTCCTGCACATTTATTATAAGATTCCTGTTCACCTCCTTATTCCCAGCAATAAGTAACCGGTCCCACAGTCAAACTCCTACTATTATTTCTTCAATTCAGAACCTTTTAATACCAAATGTGGTTGTACAATCTCTGTCCTCCTTGGAAGTTTAGGACTCGCTATCCTATCTATAAGCATTCTACATGCCAATTCCCCCATATTTTCATGCCTTCCAACATAACTCAAATTCAAACCGAGAACATCAGCAAAATCCAAATAATCAAAAGATACACACCTAATATCCTTACCTATCTGTATATTCTCTTCAATAATAGCCTTCATAAAACCAATTGTCGCAAAATTATTCGTTGTAAACATCGCATCTGGAAGTTTGTCCTCTTGAATACATGTTTTTACCAAATCATATGCTTTTTCCAGTGTAAAATCACCCATCAAAATGTATTCTTCATGTACTGGAATACTATAATCTTGCATAGCTTGCAAATATCCGTCAAATCGTTCTTTCGCCAATTTCATATTTAAATTACCGGTAATAATTCCAATAGTCTTATTACCACCTTTAATGAGTGCTTCTGTTGCTTGATACGATGCTAGATATCCATCAAAAAACACTCCGTCACATATTGGATATGATAGCGGTCGATCCACAACAACTACTGGTGCATGCAGTCGCATAAGGAGTTTTCTTAACTGCGCCTGATAATTTGAATCCTCATAAGAAAAAGTCGGCTGAAGAATCATTCCACTAACTCTCTGTTCAATGAACGCCTTTATAGCATCTCTTTCCTTTTTAGGATCATTAGCAGTATTACTAAAACTAATAGTATATCCATTCTCACCAGCAATGCTCTCTACACCTGTTAATATCTCATCAAAGAATAGATTATTAGCCTGAGGAATAATAATTCCGATGGAATTCGTTTGCTGTTTTGATAAATTTCTTGCTACGGCAGATGGCGAATATTCATACTCTTGCATTACCGCTTCTATTTTTTTTCTAGTTTCATCACTCACATATCCAGTTTGATTGATTACTCTTGATACGGTAGATTTTCCAACCCCAGCTATTTTAGCTATTTCCCTTATATTCAACATTCTCACTCTCCATTATGGGACCGGTTCTTTATTGTTAATCTACCACGAATTTATCTTTTTGTCAATCTCCAATATAATAATTGACATTTTTCACCATTATTATCGTCACTATTTGTGCACTTTTAATATTATCGTTATCGTTTAAAAAATTATAGCGGAAATCCATCACAATACCTGACAACATGGGACCACATAATCGTTTCTCCCAAAAGCAAATATGCCGCTGGTATTTTTGCTACGAAACAAGCGTCATGCACCCATTGGCATTCTTCTGTTGCGAATCTTTGCAACCCTGTCGAAAGTTATATGGATGACCAATCTAAAATGAACATGTAACGGTAGTTTCAAAATTGATTTCTGATTTCGCACAACAATCAGTACTGGCAATTCCAAACTCGTTCTGTTAAAATAATCATACAGAAGGAGGAAAAGTCTACATCCTTACAAATGACAAAAAACAAAAGAACGAGTGAATACATTTTCAGAACACCAATGAGGACTATACTGGACGAATAATAGAGGTGCCTCATGACAAATACGAAACATGAAGATGCCGTTATAAAAATGGGTTTCAATTATTTTCGTGATACAATTCTGAAAGCACTGGGGATTAATTTTCAATATGAAGAAATAGGTCCTACAGAATTGATAGAACTGACAATTCACTCTTTATACATGGATTTTATGTACATATTGAATTTCAAACAACAGATAAAAAAGAGGTTGATCTCCGCAGATTCCATGCATATGATGCAGTTTATTCCAACCAGACCGGTAAGAAAGTTATTACATATGTCATTTATTCCGGTGGGATTACTGACGTAAAATCCGAATTGGACTGCGGATTATACAATTATCGGATACAGCCAATTTATCTAAAAGATAAAAATGCAGATGACATATTCCAAAAACTAATACAAAAACAGAGCAATAACGAAAAATTCACCGAAAATGATTACGTTGCTCTTTCTCTTTCTCCATTGATGTCTGGGAATATGAGCCGTAAAGAAATGTTCAAAACAGCAATAAATCTAACGAAACCGAGTAATGAACTTATAGCAGAAAAAACAAGAGCTATACTATATGCTCTGGCAGATAAGTTTTTGGATAAGTCAGATTTAGATGAGATCAGGGAGGTAATGCGAATGACCAGACTGGGACAGATGCTAATGGACGATGGCATGGAAATTAAAGAACTGGAAAACATCAAAAAGTTAATGAAAAACACGAACTGGACTATCGAACAAACAATGGATATGCTTGAAATTCCGGAAGAAAAAAGAGATAAGTACCGTAAAACAATAGTGCAGAACAATTAACAACATTCGACCGCCCCATTGACATTTTATCTGTAATCCAGATAAAACAGACCAGAATCTATATATTTCTTCCTTTGCCTGCTCTCCCGAAACAGCCGCTCTTGATTTTAAATACACTTTGGATCATACACATGATTGCAGAGATCCACACAATACAAATAAGGCATTTCATCTGATTCAGGCATTTTCCCCTGATGAAGTTTCCAATGAGGAAGCCCATCAGATTGGAAAAGAACTTGCGGATCGCTTACTGGAGGGAAAATACTCCTATGTTCTGACAAGACACACTGATAAAGGCCATGTACATAACCATTTGATTTTCTGTTCTGCAGATAATATCACTTTTTCTCATTATCATGACTGTAAAAAGAATTACTGGAAAATACGAAATCTCAGCGACACTTTATGCCAGGAACATAACCTGTCCACAATTATGCCAGATGGTAAAAAAGGAATGAAATACAATGAATGGGCTGCAAATAAATCTGAATCCAGTAAAAAAGCGCAGCTGCGAAAAGATATCAACCAGACAATCCGAATCGTTTCCACTTACTCAGAATTTCTTGCATTTATGGAAGCTAAAGGATATGAAATAAAAAACGCAGAATTTGGCGAAAACAGCAGGAAATCATTTTTTATCTTTCAGATGAGAAGCATCTTGTACCGCAAATCTTTTTGTTTCATCTTCTGCCAAAGGATTAAATGCAATTTTAATACGTTCCTTATTAAAATCATCATCCAGAACTTCTCTCCCAGATATAGCGGCCATTAAAGCGGTTACTCGTTGCTGACCATCTATCAGCACTTTTTTACCATTCGCTTTACCGCCATCTTTAGTTTTTACATCTGGATTCTTCCAAGTAATAATGTAGCCAGTAGGATAGCCATTATATAAAGAATCTATTAAATCTCTAACCTGACTGCGCTTCCATACAAATGGACGCTGAATTTCAGGAATAACAAAATCTTCTGCATCAATCAGTCCAAGAATTGCGTGAACCGAATACTGCATTAATGTAAATTTTTCACCAGTCATTGCTGTACCTCTCATCTAATGATTTTCCTCAAACCAAAGTGTGAGATGACACTTTGAAAAGGACTTATAGAAATCGCTTTTAATAAACAATTCTAAAATAATCCAAATATGCTTTATATTTATCCTGTGCGGTCAGACAGGTATCTGTCAGATAACCTTTTTCATTGTTCCATTCTTTCAGTCCACGATAATAGAACATTTTCAGATTATCTTCGATAATAAACGGCACAATATTGTATTTCAAACATTCTTTAAACATAATCAGACGTCCTACACGACCGTTACCGTCCTGGAATGGATGGATCTGTTCAAACTTCACATGAAAATCCAAAATATCCTCAAAAGTCTTTTCTTCTTTTCCGTTGTACTCAGTCAACAGAGCTTTCATTTTATCGGCAACTTCTTCTGGAAGTGCTGTTTCCATTCCGCCAACTTCGTTCGGCAATTTCTTGTAATCACCAACAACAAACCAATCTTTTCTGGAATCACTGGTTCCATTTTTCAGAATCAAATGTAGTTCTTTAATAAACTTTTCTGTTAAAGCCGCTTTTGCATTATCAATAATCATATCAATGCAACGGAAGTGATTTGCTGTTTCAATCACATCATCCACATTCAGCACTTCGTTTTCTACGCCTATGGTGTTGGTTTCAAAGATGTATCTGGTCTGATCATAGGTCAGACGGCTGCCCTCAATATGATTGGAGTTGTATGTTAAATCAATCTGTGTTTTATGGTAAATGCCGCCAGAATACTTACTTGCTTTCTGCTCCTGCAGAATATCCAGCAAAGTAACTGGCTGCTCTTTCTTTTTGTTTGAGCGCTCCGGTTTTTCTGCATTTTCAGGAATATTCCAAGTCTTACCGGTAAGAAATGCACCTGGTACACGTCCCTGTGCACAATAATTTCTGACGCTGCGCTCTGAAACATTCCACTTTTTTGCTATTTCAGTAACTGAAAGGTATCGCATCTGTTCTCCTCCGTTATAATTCAAATCAAAATTTACACTTTTATATAGTATATCACATTATCGGCAAATTATCGAACATTTATCTTTGCTTGTGCCTTATGTTTTTGCCGTTTTCGGCATCATTTATCTTTAATTAAATACCAAACTATCCTTGTAAATCAAAAATCTGTTTTACAAGGCATACTTTTCCTTTTTTGCTCATTTTTAAGCAAAACCTTGTTATAAGTTTTAGCGGCAATTTTGCCGATAAAGAAACCAGCCCGTTTCCGAACCGGTTCCAATTCACATAATGTATAAATAACATCCAGTCTTGCTTATTTTACTTTTTATTACAGAACCAACTCATGAATCACAATCTCTTCCGCCCGATTGTAAATGTTGTTCATAGCTTGTATCCACGCCATCTGATTCTATTCTTTCAATTCGTCCGTTACATCCTCAAGAGCTTTCCATGCTGCTCGATTTCCCTCTACATATCTGTCTTCGCACTGATTAACCTTTGCCCACGCCACGCTCATTACCATATGCCTGTGCAGTATCAATATGTCTATATCCAATCTCTACCGCTGCTTTTACAGCGTCAGCAACCTTATCATCATCAATAAACCAGGTTCCAAGACCAAGCTGTGGAATTTTTACTCCATTATTCAATACAATATTTCTATCAAACATTTCATTCACCTTCCTATTATAATTTCCCATATTCTTCATCACTTACTGGTTCAAGCCATTCATTAGAACCATTTTCGCCCGGAACCTCTATTGCAAGATGGCTAAACCATTCATCTGGTACGGCGCCATGCCAGTGTTTTACTTCTGCCGGAATATTGATGCAGTCGCCTGGCTTCATTTCTACAGCTTCTTTGCCTTCTTCTTGATAATATCCTCTTCCGGCAACGCATACCAGAATCTGTCCACCTCCACTTTTTGCATGATGGATATGCCAGTTATTTCTGCATCCAGGTTCGAATGTCACATTGAAAATTCCAACCTGAGAAGTAGAAATCGGTGCAAGAAAACTTCTGCCGGAAAAATACTGTGCAAAGCCATCATTTGATACACCGATTGGAAATACCATCTCTTTTGCATGCGCACGCATCCCTTCCTCTTCGTATGGCAAATCTCCTTCGCCTGTTTCCCACACTTCCTTTGCAAGATTGAAAACAGCCCATGCTTTTGGCCAACCTGCATAGAATGCGGCATGTGTGATCACTGCCGCAATCTCTTTTTGTGTCACACCATGATTTTTTGCATTTTGAAGATGATATTTTAAAGAAGAATCCGTTAATCCCTGCGCAAGCAATGCAGTTACCGGGACCAGTGATCCGTCCCTCAAGCCGCACTTCTGCATATACATCCCCTTAAACTTTTTTCCCATCTCATAAGCCTCTTTTAATGCCGGATTGCCCTGTATTGCGCCAACAGCATCTGCACCTCCGCCAAATACGGTTCCTGCAAGTTTGGAATTTAGAAAACATTCGATTCAACATTGTTTTCATATGTCCGCTACGGGGTATATGCCATGATTAACAAAGATGAGCGCCGTGATGTGAGTATTCGCAAGCCCCGGCCATCTATCCGCAAGCAGCTTGCCGACAGCAAACAGGCCACCAGCCCGAAAAAGGCGGCGGCCAGAACCAAGAAAAATGAATTGGAGGTATGAGGAATGATGCACTTTACCGTGGAAGAAGAAAATTTGATCTGTATGTACCACAACGCAGACCGACGCAGGACGATAGGCAAGATCACCGCAGCCATGCCGGGTATGGACGGGGATATGTGGACGCTGGCCCAGCAGACCCTTTCCAAGCTGAAACGTATGACGGATTCTGACTATGACAGCCAGAAATTCTATTTCACAGACGAGAACGAATAAATAACAGCAGACGCCGGGCGCGGCGGCCATGTGGCCGCTTGCGTCCGGCGTCTTTTCTTTTTGCCTGTTCCTACGCATTTAGAACCCAGTATTGACGGGGATAGGATAAAACACTCACATACCCCGCCGACTATGCGGGAAAAGCCTTGAAATATAGGGCTTTTTAAGGCCCTAAATGCGTAGGTTGGTGCTTTGTTGCGATATGCTCCACGGTTACGGTGTATTGTTCATATTCTGTTTTCGGGAATCTTTATGAAATCTTCAAAATTGCCCGGTATGCTATCCGTAAAATCAAAGAAAGGACTTGATTATATGGATATGATTTTGAAAACGACTGACCTCTGCAAAAATTTCAAGGGGCAAATGGCGGTAAACAATGTGTCACTGAACATCCGGCGCAACTCGGTTTATGGTCTGCTGGGGCCGAATGGGGCTGGCAAATCCACGATCTTAAAAATGCTCACCGGCATTTTGCGCCCCACATCGGGAAGCATCGAGTTTGACGGCCACCCGTGGAAGCGGAATGATCTGGAGCATATCGGTGCTTTGATTGAGATGCCCCCGCTTTACGAAAATCTGACTGCATACGAAAATCTCAAAGTCAGAACTACATTGCTCGGCCTGGACGATGCACGAATTAACGAGGTATTGCAAATTGTCCAGCTCACGAATACCGGCAAGAAACGGGCCGGGCAGTTTTCTCTTGGTATGAAGCAGCGGCTTGGTATTGCTATTGCATTGCTGAACAGTCCCCAGCTTTTGATTCTGGATGAACCGACTAACGGCCTTGACCCTTTAGGGATTGAGGAACTTCGAGAGTTAATTCGCTCTTTTCCCTGCAAAGGGATTACAGTTATTTTGTCCAGCCATATTCTGTCAGAAGTCCAGCAGATTGCAGATCATGTGGGTATCATTGCTGGCGGCGTCCTTGGATATGAGGGAGAGCTTCGCGCCGGTGAAGATTTGGAACAACTCTTTATGGATGTTATTTGCAGAAATGGTAAGGAGGGATATTAAATGGAGATGGCATATATTCAGGCAGAGAACCTAAAGCATAAGAGAACTTTCACAAAAACGCTGATCGTTCTGGCCCCGTTTGTAACTGCGCTTATGAACTTTTTTGCCCCTCTTTGGTTCCAGCTCAATTCTTATAATTGGTGGTATATCCTGCTTTATCCTGGATTCCTTACGCTCACCTGTGCCTTGATTGAACAGCGGGATAATGGCAAACTAAAATATCGTGCCGTTGCTTCATTGCCTGTTTCGCAGAACAAAGTCTGGAAAGCAAAAATTGGAGTGGCCGGTATTTACTCCTGTGTGGGGAATTTCATTTTCCTGGCGCTAAATCTGTTGGGCGGTTTTGCAATATTAGTTATCAACGAAATTCCCCTGACAATCGGAATTTGGCAGGCTGCGGCCGGAACAGCTTGTATTGTCATTGCAAGCCTATGGGAAGTTCCGCTGTGCTTATGGTTATCAAAAAAAGTTGGTATCTTTGTCACGGTTATTCTTAATGCCGGACTTGGAAGCGTTTTAGGGATTTTCACGGCTACAACCTCTTTGTGGATGATCTGCCCATATAGCTGGGTGCCGCATCTTATGATTTCCGTGTTAGGTATTTTGCCTAATGGTGAGCCGGTTGCAGATCAGAGTACGGCAATGGCATTTTGGATGATTATACTTGTATTGGTCATTTCGCTGGCCTGGTTTGCGGCGCTGTCATTTTTAACTGCAAGATGGTTTGAGAAAAAGGAGGTGGGGTAACTATGGTATCTGTGGTTCGCTGCTGGAAAGCAGAATATCAGAAGTGTAAACATAGCATTTTGCTCTATATGCACAGCATGATTCCGATTATATGTGCGGCGATTTTTGCGGGTTACTATCATATATCCAGATGGGAACTGGCAACCAAAATCAGTGCCTATCTGGAAGTGCTGGCCGTTGCGTTCCCGTTTCTGATCGGCATTATTGTGGGCCTGGTTGTTCAGATCGAAAATCAGGCCGGGCATTATCAGCTTTTGTTGGGAACAATCCCATCTCGCATGGCAACATATATTGGTAAACTTGGTTTTCTGATGATCTGTGCTTTTGGCGCAACATTTTTAGCGTTAGGAACATTCGCTGCACTATATAGGGATGCTCCGGCAAGCCTTTACCTGAAAGCAGGGATTCTATTGTTGATTACCATGCTTCCCATTTACCTGATTCATTTGTTTGTGGGAATGAGCTTCGGAAAAGGTGCATCTATGGGATTGGGAATTGCAGGGAGTTTAATAGCTGCCCTTATGATAACAGGGCTTGGTGACACTACATGGAAATATATTCCCTGGGCCTGGGGCGTTCGTGCTATGGATTACACTGTGCTTGCATGGGATAGCCCCCAACTGTATGCACAGGTAAAAACCGATTTTTTCAGCGGTATGATTATTTCTGTATGCTGCACTGTTTGTCTGCTGATTGCCAGTTTGGTTTGGTTTCATGGTTGGGAGGGAGGTAAAAACAGTGAATAAAAAGTGCCTGTTTGCCGTGGTAATTGTGCTTGTAAGTCTTATATGCTTATCAGCCTGCGGTGCGCTCCGCGATACCGCCGATAAAAATAAGGCGTTAAATGAATCTCTGCCGTATTATGAGCTGAACGCCGCAAACTATGATGAAATTTCATATAACGGCCTGACATATACCATAACGGATGAATGTCTTGAAATGTCAGAACTGCAAGAAGAAATCGGGCAGGTATCGAAACGCTTCAAAAATGTGGCGGGGGAAGATTTCAGTTTCGGCTACGTTTACAGTATTGTGGATGTGGATATAAGCAATGCCGTAGCTGTAAATATCAACAATGAATATCGGAAAGCTGACATTAAAAATAATGATGAGTAACCTCGACAATGTGGTATAATGGGGCGGGAGGTGATTTTTTGACCCACTTACTTGTAGTTGACGATGAAGTTTCTATCTTGGAATTGATTAAGAACAGTTTGGGGAAAGATGGATATTTGATAACAGTCTGTCAAAATGCGGATGATGTAGACATCAAAAAGCTGCATTTCTATGACCTCATTCTTTTGGATGTGATGATGCCTGGCACAGACGGGTTTGAGTTTTGCAAACAGATCAGGAATATGGTAGACTGCCCGATTCTCTTTCTGACCGCAAAGACATTAGAGGAAGATATATTGTTTGGATTGGGCATCGGTGCGGATGATTATATTACGAAACCTTTTCGTATTCAGGAGCTTCGCGCCCGTGTCGCGGCACATTTACGCAGAGAAAAAAGGGAGCATCACAGCACACTTTCATTTGAGCCTGATATAAGATTTGACCTTTCCGCAAAGGTACTGTATGTTTCAGAACAGCCGGTTCCCCTTACCAAAAGCGAGTATTCAATCTGTGAATACCTTGTGAAAAACCGGGGACAGGTTTTTACAAAAGAACAAATCTATGAAGCCGTTTTCGGGTTTGATGGAATAGGCGATAACTCTACGATCTCAACGCATATAAAAAATATTCGTGCGAAATTGGAGCATTTCAAAATAAGTCCGATCAGCACCGTATGGGGGATAGGATATAAATGGGAGTGAAAAAGAAACCTACATTGAAAATATTGTTTCGCCAGTTTGCTATCTCCCTCATTGTCATGCTGGTAGCGGCAATTATTGTCCCTTCTGGTTTGGAGGGACTTGCTGTAAATGCTGGATTAGCTACAAGAGCAAATCTAAGTGAATTGCAGGTAAAAGAGATCATTCCAACGCTGACGATTGCCCCGGATATTACAAAGGTTGTGATTCCACAGGGATGCGGCTACTTAATTCTGGACAAGAACTTTAATGAGCTTTACAGCAATATGGACGATGATGAAAAAGAAATTGCCCTGCTGTACGCAAAGGGAGAATATATTGAATATGCTACGGGGAGGCAGTTTGCACTTGTTGTCCGGGAAAACGAATTTTGCGTTTTAAGCTATTATATTGGTTCTCAATTTACAGTGTCATGGCTACCGGAATATTTTCCATCTCCTGACACGCTTGCGTTTATCCTGATGGCTGTAAATTCGCTGCTGGTCATTATCATACTGACCGCCAGATTTGCTAAGAACCTGCGTACACAACTGACCCCGCTTTTTGAAGCAACTGCGGAGGTTTCAAAGCAAAACCTTGATTTTGAAGTAGGACACGCCAAAATCAAAGAGTTTGAAGATGTCCTTGCATCTTTTTCAGATATGAAAGATAATCTGAAAATTTCGTTAGAACGGCAATGGAAAACCGAACAGACACAGAAAGAGCAAATCGCCGCGCTTGCCCATGATTTGAAAACGCCTCTGACGGTTATTCAAGGAAATGCTGATTTACTCACAGAAACAAATCTTGATGATGAGCAACGATTATACGCTGGTTACGTCGTGGAAAGCTCCGGCCAGATGCAGTCATATATTCAAACCCTGATTGATATATCACGGGCGGCGGTTGGTTATCAGCTCCATATTGAAAGTATAGACTTGCCAGCGTTCATGCAGCACTTGTTCGGTTATATGGAATCACTATGCCGGACAAAAGAAATCCGGCTGCAAATGAATACTGTTTCACTCCCTCAAATGCTGAAATTTGATAGGGTGCTGATAGAACGTGCTATTATGAATGTTATCAGTAATGGGCTGGACTACTCCCCGCAAGGCGGAACGCTTTATGTGGATGTTCAAAGTAACAACGGTTTCGTGGAAATTTCAGTCACAGACGAGGGAACGGGGTTTTCTAAAGAGGCATTATGCCACGCACAGGAACGGTTCTATATGGGCGATCAAAGCCGCAATTCAAAGTTACACTTTGGTATGGGTCTATATATTACAAATTCGATTATGGAACAACATAATGGTCAGCTTATTTTAGAAAATTCAAAAGAAACCGGCGGCGCAAAGGTTACTATGAAACTTCCTTGCTGATTTTCCGATAGTGTAATGGACGTCTTTTATGTCCGTCCATTTTTCAAATCTTTATGGAATCTTCAAAAATTCCTCTTATCATGTATCTAAAGAAAAAACATCTGCCCAGCGGCAGAAAAGAAAAAAACCGCTGCTGGGCAGACCCATTTTCACGCTTAATTTATATTCACTGGTGGCGGTTTTGAGAAATCAAGGCCGCTGCTTTCTTTCTGTCATTCCCAGCAGTTAAAGGCATGGCGGCCCACGGGAGGACGCCGCCATGCTGTTTTACTATCATTATAATCTAATCCACTTCTACCGCTAAAAAAAAGCCTTGCCCCGCCATGGGAATATTCCGGCTATGAGTATGAACTATACCATGTAAGAAAACAACAAAACGCTTCAAATCGTCGCACGGTAGGTTTACGACCTGCCGGGCGATTTTTGTCGATTTTCGCGGATTGTCATTTCCGGCAAAAAATCAGATGGAAAAGGAGGCGGTCAGCAGACCAGGGCCAGCATAGGCCCCTGACAACGGACAGGATCATCCTGCTCACTCCCCACGGAAAGGGGGTGAGAAGATGAAAGTTACCCCTGATGATTACGGGAGGCGCTGCCAGTATCTTTTCCGCTGAATACATTTGATATGTGCATGACTACCAAGTCTTTTTCTGGCTTGGTCAAGCATATCTATGCTGTAATCAAGGCAAGTAATATGTGCATTTTTCAAGGAACTCCATTTGTTTTCCGTAAATACAGCAGTTCCAACCGGAACATCAAGAAGATTTCCTGAAAAGTCATCAGGAACATATGCTAAAACTTTTCGTGCTATATCATTATCATCAGTGCCACTCCAAAATAACTTAATATACAGTTTACTGAAAATATTTCTTTGAGTAAGAACATCGTCATATATATTTTTTGATGTTTCATAAGCATTTTGTATTTTGTCTGCCATATTACCCTCCAAATTTAATTTTAATTCTAAAAGTTCAAAACTATCGTTCTCTGATCTTCCTGATATTACGATTCATGAGGTGTCTTCCAATATGTCTATAAGCAAATGCTTTAAAAGCTGAAATTTCTTGATGATGTTCCTTCAATAGTTCATCTGGACAATCATAAACACCAAAATCCTGATTAATTCCCTCGCTCTGAATATAAGTATTGTTCCTATCAAATTCAATACTGAGATTTCTGAAATCCTTGACTGCTACTCCATAACCACAAAATGCACCTCTACATTCCGGATTTCGTTCCTGTAACTTCTTTATATAGGTTTTATCCAAAATGAAAGCTTCCAGTTCGTACCACTGA
>NZ_JADNDC010000004.1:147440-151344 GCF_015551645.1 Ruminococcus sp. D54t1_190329_F1 | reverse complement strand
GACTGGAAAATGTTATTCTTATCATAGGCAGTGGAGCTTTCTTAGTTCAGTTGTTTCGTGTGGTAACTTAACAATAACGGATTATGAAAAGTAATTCCACTGCTTTTTTAATAAAAATAAAACTGCGCCACAGCCTTGGCAGGCCATCGCGCAGCGATTTTGTTCAATCGGAAGTTGGAGGATACACGCATGAAAATTGTAATCATTAATGGAAGTGCCAGAAAAGGAAACACGCTGACAGCAATCAATGCATTTATAAAAGGAGCATCAGAAAAGAATGAAATTGAAATCATTGAACCTGACAAACTCAACATTGCACCATGCAAGGGATGTGGTGTCTGTCAATGCTCTAAGGGATGCATCGATAAGGATGATACAAATCCTACAATTGATAAAATTGCTGCTGCAGATATGATTCTTTTTGCTACACCAGTTTATTGGTGGGGAATGTCAGCACAATTGAAACTTATCATTGATAAGTGCTACTGCCGTGGATTGCAGTTAAAAAATAAAAAAGTTGGCACGATTGTTGTAGGCGGTTCTCCCGTAGACAGTATCCAGTATGAGCTGATTGATAAGCAGTTTGACTGTATGGCAAAATATCTTTCATGGGATATGCTTTTCAAAAAATCATATTACGCAACAGCCAGAGATGAACTTGAAAAAAACAAGGACTCCATGAACGAACTTGAGGGGATCGGAAAAAATTTATAAAGCACGTTCCAAATTCTAATTGCTTTGTAAGAGGGAATATCAGAGAGGCAATGTAAAAGCCACTGGCGGAAGTGCAGATGGCGATGGCAAAGTATTCCCTGAAGGATATTGCCGATTATATCGATAAAAAGATACATTTTTAGGAATGTGTTTATTATACGCATGCCTGTAACTAAAAACTTATGGGAATTATAGAGAATAAAGGACGATTAAAAATGTTAGATAAAATGGAGGTATACTATTTCAGTCCCACGGGAGGAACGAAAAAAGTGAGTAGTATTTTTGCGGATGCGATGGAAAAAGAAGTAATCTGGCATAATCTGGGAAGTAAGGAACCTATGATGGAGAAGATGAGAAAGAAATCCATAAATTTGCAGAAACTGTCAAGAATAGCACTGCTGTAGAGAATGTTCAGGTTCCAGGAAATCGCCCATACAAACCAGAGATGAATATGCCGGTTGCACCAATTTCCCTACCATCCTGTACGAAGTGTGGAAAATGCGTAACTGTCTGTCCGACAAACGCTATTTCAGTTGCAGATGGAGCAGTGATTACGGATATAGAGAAATGTATTCTTTGCATGGCATGCACCCATATCTGTACGGAACAGGCGAGAATTCGTCCGCTTCCATTACAGCAGAAAACGGAACAGATGCTTGGTGCCTTAAAGGGTGTCAGAAACAAAAATGAAGTGTTCTTATAAGGAGAAGTAGCATACCTAAAGACAGCAGTATATGTTATCTGCGTATGAATGATAAGATCATTGCGGTTATTGGTTATAAGGAAACTTCTAGTTTGTTTAATTGGATAAATCGGAATTGTGCACCCAGACAAGCTCTCCGGCAATCAGGACACAGACAGGTGGTTATCCTGGCATCCCAATCATTGGACGTCAGGAACTGAATGAGTACAGAAAGAAAAAGTTGTGCCGATTGTATTTTTATTGTACCTACCTCAATTGTAATCTAAGATTCCATACCTACTATCTTAGATAAGTGCAAAGAAATAAGTGAAATATCAATACAATTGTATTGAATTAGTAATGAAATAGCATTATAATGAAGAAAAAAGGAGGTATCTAAAATGGCAAGTACAATTCAGATCAGGGTAGACGATGATTTGAAAAATAAATCAGATCAGCTTTTTAAAGATCTTGGAACTGACACGACATCAGCAATAAGGATGTTTTTAACGCAGGCGGTTGCATATAATGGATTTCCATTTGAAATAAAACGAACTGTGCATAATCCTTATACATCTATGACAGAAGAAGAGATGCTTCAAAGATTGGAACAATCCAGAGAATCTTCAAAAAGGGGAAATTACCGAAATGCAGATGATGTGATTTCAGATATAAGAGGAAAATATGGATTATAAAATAGTTGTAACAGCTGAAGCACAAGAAGACTTGAATCAGTTTATACAGTATCTGCTTTTCGCTAAGAAAAATAAGCAAGCAGCGAAAAATGTGCTTGATGATTTTGAGTATACTATTAAAAAGTTAAAGTATGTAGCGAGTAGTTTGAAAGTATGCGACAATCCACGTTTACAGAGTCTGGGATATCGTCGAATAAATTTTCAACAGCACAGATATTTTATGTTATATAGAATAGAAAATGATGTTGTATATGTGGATGATATTTTCCATGAGTTACAAGATTATGAAAACAAAATGATATAAATGGAATATTGGCAATAAAAAGATCATTTACCGTAAAACCGTAGATGGTCTTTTTTTATAACAAAAGAAAAATCAATAGTATTTGTAAGGCGTCAGTGGAGTCATTTCACTGGCGTTTTTATTTTTTTTATCTATTTTCATTTCTCCCTAAACTTTCCCAAACTTTTTTGTATTTAGAAGTTGAGAAGGCTACAGATCAAAAATTTGAATCAAAAAGCCGGATCAGCACTTTGATAATTAAATGAGCTTGCCAGTTCGCCGGAGTCCTGCCAGATAGGATTCCGGATAAGTCCAAGGACAATCGGTCCGAGGATGAACAGAAACAGAGGTTTGCATTGAAACATTGCTGCGGCAATGGCTTTCTTGACAAAGCGGCGAATTGATAATGATACTCCCGAATGATGTCGGCCAGGAGGAGTGAGGATCCTGGAGACCATACACGATATGACTGAGGCTGCCTGCGATGGCGCTAACGGACTGGGTGTTCCCTGAGATGGGATACACGCGTGAACAAGACAAACGAGCACTGTATGAAAAAAGATTGCCCCGGTTTATTCCGGGGTAACTGACAATAGAAGTCGTGTGGCAGAGGGAAACTTCTGCCATGAGTAGAAAGAACATACTCATGCTTGCCTTTAAGAGTCGCATCCGCAATCTTAGTTGCTGCTTCATGAGCAATATGCGGATCCGTAATCTCACCTGGTTTAAAGGAAATAATCATATGCTAGGCCAGGCTGTCCCCTTTCTCCATTACATTATCTTTTCCAAGTTTTGCAGTCATAGCAAATTCCAGATCCGCAGTTTCCGGAGAACAACCATAAGAAGAAACCAGATTCTGCTCGTCGGTCTTATCCGGATTGGTGATATAATCTACAGCTTTCTTTACTGTAGATTTGATGCCGAAGATCTTAATATATGCCATATTTCTTTTATCATTCCCTTCAATTCTTTCATTTCTTCCGGTGTAACGGAACCGGTAGCATTGGCAAGCCTTGCCAGCTGGTTTACATTCACACCGATCTTATGCATTTCAAAAACTGTTTCTCAAGGTACGTAGTATCAGTATTTACGATGATTCCGTCGATTGCCATCTTACGAAGATAGGCTCCCATGTTTGCAGTTCTTGATAAGATCATTTTCTTGCGAATCATCTTTTTCTCCTCTGGTGTAATCCAGAATTTAACTTGAATTTCTCTTTTTCTTTCAGCCATGAGCAGCTCCTTTCTGTATACTACGAGCGAAGCGAGCCTAACAAAACTGGGGAGGACCCCTGTTTTGAGACGAATGTCCGGAAGGTGGGTAACCACTTCCTGTCCTTGCTATTCCCTATCTCTTAGTTATTAAATACAAAAATGATCCGAGAAGTTTAGCAGGGTTGGTTGTCGGGATTTTTGCACAGCCATTTATTGTAAGATGATAACATCAAAAAAGAAGAAAAATCCAAGGAGGACTGGCAAATGAAAGGTTATGACACAAGCAACGGATATATGGGATATGTAGAAGGCAAAT
>NZ_JADNDC010000004.1:0-147341 GCF_015551645.1 Ruminococcus sp. D54t1_190329_F1 | reverse complement strand
AAGAAAAATCCAAGGAGGACTGGCAAATGAAAGGTTATGACACAAGCAACGGATATATGGGATATGTAGAAGGCAAATACATTTTATTTGCCAGTGAGCAGGAATATTTCGAGTTTATGGAAGATTAGGAGGAAGGACAATGAGTAAGATTTATTTTACATTGACAGGAACAAACCATTATTTTGGAAAAGAATTTCTGAAAAAAGGAGCGAAGATCCGATTAGAAAAAGAACCAGACAATGAGTATGACAAGGAAGCAATTAAAGTAACTTACGAAGGTTTGGGAAAGATTGGATATGTAGCAAATAGTTCCTATACAGTGATCGGAGATTCCATGAGTGCCGGAAGAATCTATGACAAAATCGGAAAGAAAGCAAAAGCAAAAGTGGTACTTGTCACAGATCACGGAACAATCTGCAGCATCAGCAAGAAGAGTCTTCTGGATAATCAAAAGAAGGTTAAGAAAGCTGAAACAGAAGTTGAAGAATAAAGAAAGCTAAGGGAGGAAAAATCATGTTTGGGTTTGATAAGATGTTTGATTTTAACAGAGACGGGAAATTGGATAGCTGGGAACGGGCTGCACAGTTTCAATTCATGGACGAAATGATGAAGGATGATGAAAAAAGTATCCTTGATGACGACGATGAGATCGATATTTTTGCGGATGCCGGACTTGATTATGATGAGTTGGAATTTATGGATCCGGATGAGTCTGATTTTTAACAGGAGGGTTCAACTAATGAAGTCAAATATAGAAACGAAAATGAAGCTTATGGAGTGAAGACAAGCGGTACATGCAAATAAGATACAGGCACTTATGCTAATGATAACAGTGATGCAGATCCCGGAAAAAGAAAAGAACCGAAAGATATTAAAAGCTGTTCGAGTTAGTACCGCATTATTGTGGCTTCTTACATGTGTAGAAGATTTAATGTTGATGATTCGAAAAAATTATAATTGATTGGCTGAAAAATAGAGTTGACTCATCTGTTGCTATATGATTGTAATAAAAATACTAGATGAAAAAGATTGAGAGAGAAAATGAATAAAGAAGATAAGTATAGTAACAGGATGAGTTTGCCTAAAGATGGCATGACACTGGCGAAAAACGATAATATCCTGCTTAGAGCAGTATCAGAAGGTCAAAAGGATTATATGTTCCGCGTATTCAGGAAGCAGGAATATATTTTATTTTGGTCGAGGAAAATGAAGAAGTTAATATATATAAATTATGTTGGCGGAGCTATGATTTTGATGAGTCTGAGCTTCGCCGTTTTATTGTACGAAGTAGAGTATAAAAAATTAGAATCTAAGTTCAACAAAAATCAGTTTTGTGGTATAATAAATTCGTCTTTTTATGCCAAAAAGAAAGGGAACATATGAGAATAGATCTTTTTTTGAATGACAGCTATAAAATTTTGAATTTGCTATACGAAAATCAGACAGTAGTTCTAGATAAGAAAGTGGTTCCATTGACACAAAGCGAAATTGCAAATGAGCTAGGAATGTCAAAGGCGAAAGTGAATTCTCTGATTGGACAATTACAAAACGAGGAATATGTTTCACTGGCAACAAGGGGAAAGTATGTGCTTTCAGAAAAAGCAATTTTACTAATTGAAAGTATGCGTAGAACTGACACTAAACTGCTGAAAGATGAGAATTGATAAAATAATGTTTAAGAATGAAAATAGACAATTAAATTTTATAGATTTATTTGCAGGTGCCGGTGGACTATCTGAAGGATTCTTTCAAGCAGGATTTAATCCAATTGCTCACGTTGAAATGAATAAGTCAGCATCTAAGACGCTAGAAACAAGGTCGGCTTATTATTATCTAAAGAAGAATAATGAACTAGATTTATATTATCAGTATGAGCGTGGTCAGATTACTAGGGATGAATTATTTTCACATATTCCAGACGATGTGATTAAGACAGTAATCAATGCTGAGATGTCGCCAGATACCTTACCAGGGATCTTTGAACAAATAGACACCATACTTAAAGAAGATAAAGTCAGTGATGTGGATGTGATTATTGGCGGACCACCATGCCAAGCATATTCGCTTGTTGGTCGTGCACAGAGTAGTCATATGCTTACGCCAATGGAAGAAGACCCACGTAACGAATTATATAAGATGTATACGAGATTCCTCACAAAATATCAGCCCAGGATGTTTGTATTTGAAAATGTTGCGGGACTACTTACTGCACGTGGTGGAGATGTAACTGTACAGGAAACCATCCGCAAAGACCCAATGCTATAAAAAAGATCTGTAAGAAAAAGATTGTTCCTAGCCAGCGTGGAGCATCGAATGTTTATTTTCCAGTAACAAGAACAGCCATATCTATTCCACCTTGGACAAATCCAATCAATGATCTTATGGCAGAACATAGGAGAGATATTGACCTTTTGATTGAAGTGCTTGGAAGAGACGCTGGCTTGAATAAGAGCTATGAGAAGTATTTTGAAGGTAAATTCACTAGAGATGAGTTCAATGAGGCATATAACCGATTAGAGCAGAATATCAAAGACTATGTTGAACTGAAGGAAATGGAATATAATGCGATAACTCATCACCAGCAAGTGGAGTTTCAGCATGACGTCAGATATTTCAAGGCTGAAGAGGTAGCCATTAAGGATAGTCTGAAGAAGTATTTTTCCAGAGTGATAAAGCTTCATAGACTAAGAGAAGTTAAGGTTCTTCTAGGATATTCGAGGTTAGAGATGCCCGAACCAGAGGTTGATGATCAGAAACAGGTAGTCAAATTGAAATCATCCGGACCTGAAAAATGGCTACCAGCAGTAGAAATCAATGGAGAAGGCATTTTCATAGAATTTAATAGAGCAACCATGAATGAGTGGCTTACTAACAGCAGAGTGGCAGAACGTTCTAAAAAATATGAAAGCTGCTATGAGGAATCTTCAGGAACAATTCATGCAGAGGAATATAAAGACAGAATTCTCAAAATTCGAGAAATATAAAGATGCAATTCCTCATGGTGGATGTGTATTATGAAAAAGAAATTTGTTATAGTGACAATATCAACAAAAAAGCAGAATATAAATGGAGTGATCAGATGGAAGCGGCACAGAGAATTCGATTAATCCGGATAATAGAAAAGATGGAGAGAAATTCGGCATTCAGTAATAAGCTTGGTATAAAGAACACATCTGAATATTTATCAGAAAAAGAACAGAAAAAATGAAAGACACATATCAAAATGAGTTTCAGAAGGAGAAAAAAATGTTATCGTTATTATTTACAATTTGTATAATTTGGTTTGTCGGAAAATTTTTTGTTTTTGGGTTAAGAGCATCCTGGGGAATTATGAAACTACTTTGCACAGTTATTTTCTTCCCGGTGATATTGATTGGTATGGTTGTAGGTGGACTGATGTACATTGCTTTTCCATTATTGATTGTCGGTGGCATTATAGCTTTGGTGACGTCACATTCATAATGAATCAGGAGGAGAAAACGAATGGGATATGATATTGAAAAAGAAAAGAGAGAAGCAATTGAAGCTGGGCGCAGAGCTTTGAACAGTCTTCAGGCAGCAAAAGAAAATTTAAACAGTGCAAAGAACTGGGGCCTGGTAGATATGTTTGGCGGCGGCTTTTTCACTACGATGTTAAAACATTCTAAAATGGATCAGGCCAAACGGAATATGGAACAGGCAAAGTATGATCTTCGTAATTTCAGCAGGGAATTAAATGATGTAAATATGGTATGTAACTTGAATATCGATACTGGAGATTTTCTTTCTTTTGCGGATTATTTCTTTGATGGCTTTGTTGTGGACTGGGTGGTCCAGGATCGAATCAATAATGCAAAAAGACAGGTAGAAGAAGCTATTCGAAGAACAGAAAGTATCGTCAATCAATTACAGCGTATGTAAAGGAAAAGGCAATGAGTCAGAAATGGTTCATTGCCTTTCGTCGAGTTATGGCTTATTTTAATTTTTCTTTTTCGGCATTTAAGAGCTCAAGATTAAGCCCCTGTTCTCCGGCTGTCTTATCTACCCAAAGATTCAAAGAGTCTATGGCTAAAGAAATTTCATCAAGTTTTTTACTAATATAAGCAAAATCTTTCATTTCATCATCGCTGATCTTACCGTCACGGGCAATCTGGATCAGACGACCGGTAAGAGGATTGATTTCATTCAGACTGGCAATTGTCTCCAAAATGATATTTGACAGATCGGTCACTTCTACTTCTGGAACATAACGATGGCCGATTTCGCATTTGTGAGAGCAATAATAATTGCAAAGATCTGGTCTTTTATAGGCATCTGCCATTTGGAGGATATCATAAGGCGTAGGTTCTTGTGTTTCATATTCAAATTTTTCAATTTTTGAATCAGAGACAGCATCCATTTTTTCACTGGCCTCTGCTCTTGTAAGTCCTGCCGCTTCTCGGTAAAGCTGGTAAATTGTTTTGTTTTCCCTGGTGGATTGTTTACCCATGAGAATTTCCTCCCCGTATATCGCCAAACATGCAGAGCATCTATGTTCCAGGCTGCATGCTGAGCGTGTATTTCTTATATGAATTTTATTATACATAAATTATGAACTAACAACAAGTAATAGACTTTGTAAAATTATCATTTTAGGGTTTATATCAAAGAATGCTCAAGGAAGTTTAGCCGGTTGGTTGTCGGGATTTTTGTACAGCCATTTATTGTAAGATGATAACATCAAAAAAGGAGAAAAATCCAAGGAGGACTGGCAAATGAAAGGTTATGACACAAGCAACGGATATATGGGATATGTAGAAGGCAAATACATTTTATTTGCCAGTGAGCAAGAGTATTTCGAGTTTATGGAAGATTAAGGGAGGAAAAATCATGTTTGGATTTGATAAGATGTTTGATTTTAACAGAGACGGGAAATTGGATAGTTGGGAACGTGCTGCACAGTTTCAGTTCATGGACGAAATGATGAAGGATGATGAAAAAAGTATCTTTGATGACGACGATGAGATCGATACTTTTGCGGATGCAGGGCTGGATTATGATGAGTTGGAATTTATGGATCCGGATGAAAGAAGAGAAGTTTTGGAAGATGCAGGACTGGATCCGGATGAGTTTGATTTTTGAAACTGAATGATATAGTTTAGAATAGCTGAGGCTGATTAGGGTCTCGGCTATTTGCTTTGGCTGATGGGAAGAAACAAGGAAAGCAACAAAATACGGAAAGTTATTTATGACAATTTATTACATGTAAGGTATAATAATGAACAAGAGGTTTAAATTGTACCTCTTGTCTATTTTATATGGATTTTATAACGATGGCAATGTAAGGATGGCTGTAACGGAAGATGAAGTGGTGGAAAGTCGGAAAAGGTATGTAGAATACTGATTCTTAATATTATCTCAAGAGGAATTAAAGTATGATGTATACAGTAAAACGAATCGATGAAGACCTGGATTTTGGTTGTGAAGAACGACTGGATGATGCACCAGTCATGGCACTAGTGACTCTTGTGGATTCTTCTGGAAAAGAAGTGACAGTAAAAGCAGAGGATGCCAAGCTCTATGAGCGTAATATCAATGAAGGAGACAAAGTTTGTCTCGATGTAAATAATAAATTGGAAAAAGCAGAATGAAAGCTACAGGGAGAAAGTAAATGGTAAAGCAAATTGTAAGAGACGTTTTCTTTTTAGGCCAACCATCCGAACCGGCCACGAAAGCAGATATCCAAGTTGGAAAAGACCTGCAGGATACGCTGCAGGCGAACCGGGAGCGTTGTGTGGGTATGGCGGCAAACATGATTGGTGTAAAGAAGAATATCATCATTGTAAATATGGGCTTCATAGATGTTGTGATGTTCAATCCGGTGATTGTTTCAAAACGTGACATGTATGAGACAGAAGAAGGCTGTTTATCCTTAGATGGTGTTCGTAAGACGACCCGGTACCAGGAAATAGAAGTAGAGTATTATGATTTCAACTGGAAAAAACAGCGGCAGAAGCTGTCCGGATGGACGGCTCAGATCTGCCAGCATGAAATTGATCATTTGTCTGGAAAGATAATATAACTGAATGCGGACCTGGAATGTCCGCTTTACAAAATGATACATATGGCGATGGACAAGGAGAAATAATTTGAATATACAGATTTTTGGAACAAAGAAGTGTAATGATACAAAGAAAGCAGAACGTTTCTTTAAAGAACGTGGGATTAAGTTTCAGTTTATTGATATGAAAGAAAAGGGCATGAGTAAGGGCGAATTTAATTCGGTTGCCCAGGCAAATGGTGGACTGGAAAATATGATCAACTGGGAGGGCAAGGATAAGGATCTGCTTGCGCTTATTAAATACATTGCAGAGGAAGATAAATTTGAGAAGGTACTGGAAAACCCGCAGGTGATTAAAACACCGGTGGTTCGTAATGGAAAACAATCCACTCTTGGATATCAGCCGGATATCTGGAAAGCGTGGAAGTAAGAGATCGGAGGATAGGCAGCTAATGGAAGAATGTAGATTTCATATTGGTGATGTAGTCCAGCATTTTAAACGGGAAAATGTAAATTTGGAAACAGCAGAGTATTTGTATCGGTTACGGCACCATTTTATCTGGCAAAACTATTTCAGCCATATTTCTCTGAAGGAGCTGCCATTGTTAATATTTCATCTTCCCGTGACCGTATGAGTCAGCCGCAAACAGAAAGTTACACTGCAGCAGCCGGTTCATCGTGTCGGAAATCCTATGGATATTGCCAATATGGTATTGTTCCTTTGCTCTGAAAAAGCAGGCTTTATCACAGGTGAAAACATTTGTATTGACGGTGGTATGACAAAACAAATGATTTAGTAGTCGATTTTGACACTGCAATCAAAAAAATGAAAAGATATTTATCTTATATTACATAAAAATGTGCGGATACACATAAGATGGGAATAGATATTGAAGCTCAGATTGTTCTATGATAGAATATTATTACTAAAAAGTGTGTAAAAGCACGGAATTGAGGAATATAATGATAGAAATTAAAAGAGATGCTTATCTACAGCAGTTGACCATGCGAAAAGATAATGGAATGATAAAGGTGATTACCGGTATTCGTAGATGCGGCAAATCTTTTTTGCTGTTTAATATTTTCAAGAGATATTTACAGGAGAATGGTGTTGCTGCCGATCATATTATTGAGATTGCCTTGGATGGTATTGAGAATGAGGAATTAAGAGATCCCAAGGTGTGCTTTAAGTACATCAAAGATGCCATGAAGGATGATGATAAGTATTATCTTCTTCTGGATGAAGTACAGTTCATGCCACGATTTGAGGAAGTGCTGAATAGCCTGCTCCGCATGAGCAACATTGATGTGTATGTCACCGGAAGCAATTCTAAGTTCTTGTCCAGCGACATTGTGACCGAGTTTCGTGGCAGAGGTGATGAGATCAGAATCTATCCCCTCTCTTTTGCAGAGTTTTATTCTGTCTATAAAGGTGATTACGACGATGCATGGGATGACTACATGACCTATGGAGGATTGCCGCAGGTCGTAGGTTTACAGAGCGAACGACAGAAGGCAGATTACCTGAAAAATATCTTTGCAAATGTTTATCTGAAGGACGTAATTGAAAGAAACAAGATCCAAAATGTGGATGAAATTGGCATTCTGGTTGATGTGCTTGCATCTGCAATCGGTGCACTGACCAACCCTTCAAAGATTGCTAATACCTTTGCCAGTGAGCGTCAGATGAGTTATACAAACAAAACGATTTCCAATCATATCGACTATTTGGCAGATGCGTTTTTGATTTCTAAAGCAAGCCGATACGATATTAAGGGCAGAAAGTATATCGGTGCAAATATGAAATACTACTTTACCGATCTGGGTCTGAGAAATGCCCGTTTGAATTTCAGGCAACAGGAGCCTACTCATATCATGGAGAACATTGTTTATAACGAGCTACTGATTCGTGGCTACAATGTTGATGTGGGTGTTGTGCAGATCTTTGATAAAGATAAAGAGGGCAAGCGTGTACGTAAGCAGTTGGAAGTTGATTTTGTAGTTAACCAAGGCAATCAGAGATACTACATCCAGGTTGCTTATGACATGACTTCAGAAGAAAAGCAGACTCAGGAGTTCAATTCTCTGCGTAATATCCCGGACTCTTTCAAGAAGGTTGTTATTGTAAATGGCAGCAAAAAGCCTTGGAGAAATGATGAGGGATTTGTCATCATGGGAATGAAGTATTTCCTTTTGGACGCAGATAGTTTAGAGTTTTGACATTGGATATAGATAAATTAAATCGGAAGTCATGGAGATAGTTTTATTATGATTTTGTGCTTTTTAGGACATTGACAAGCATCTATGCGTATGGTAATTTGATGTATAGATGATTATCTATGTGAGGCGGCGAAAATGGAAGCAAAGGATATGATACTAATATGTAAAGCATTATCAGATACAAATAGACTGGAGATTGTTCAGATGCTGTCAGACGGAGAAAAATGCGGATGTAAGATTCTGGATAAATTCAATATCACGCAGCCTACTTTATCACATCACATGAAAATATTGGTTAACTGTGGGATTGTAAATGACCGTAAGGAAGGCAAGTGGCATTATTATTCTCTGAACAAAAAAGTAATAAGAGCGGCAAGTTCATTTGTTGAAGCTTTGGGAAGGTAGGAAATGAAAGAAGAATGCAAAAGGCAGAATACCGTTATTATGAAATTTCTCAGGATCTTCCTGTTATGGCATTAAGTGGTAAAAAATGGGAATATTTATTTGTGGATGTGGAAGAAATTTTAAAAGAGGTTTTGTAAATGTTCCAGAAAAATATATTTATGTTGAACAGAATCTATCGAAGAAAATAAGTGTTTTGGAGAATGCTGGAAGTACGAAGGCTGCGGCACTTATGCAGATGATAATAGAAGAAATACAGCTGAGACAAGCAAATTATAGATATACTGTTTCAACGCTTGCGTTTAATCTTGTGCTGTTTTTTGATCGTTTAGATAATGAAAACATAAAGTTTCAGAATAATTCCCGGGAAACTTCAGATTATACACGTAAAATTATAAGTTATATAGAATTACATTATATGGAGGACATCGGGGGAAAGGATTTTGCAAGGGCATGTAATCTGAGTGAGACACATATGCGGAGGATCTTTATAGAGTCTGCTAATATTACACCATCAGAATATCTAAATCTGGTTCGGATTAAGAAGGCCTGTGAAATGCTCGCAAAAGAAAAATGTTCCATAGAAAAAGTGTCTAATTCTGTAGGATACCCGGTGATATCTACATTTATGCGTAATTTTAAGAAAATAACGGGAATTTCACCAAATGCATGGCGGAGAAAAGCGTTGGAGAATCCGGAAAATGTGGCAGCCTACCAAGTATCAGTGTTTAAGGGGTGGTAAAATATATAGGGTGCCACCAGGAACAGTAAAAAAACAGTTGCCAAAAGGACAAACAGTCACAATCCCTGTATTTTCAGCTAGGTTTTACCATGTATGAGGAAGAAGAAAACCGCTGGCGGTGTTCCTTCCGATCTGATGGAAAATGGATTAATGTAAATGAACTTTTGCAGGCATTTTGCGGAGGTGGACATGCTGCGGCAGCAGGCGTGCGTAAGCGTACAAATGACGTAGATAAATTCAGGCCGGAAATACTTGAGCGGATTGTTATGATGAGAAAGATTTCCGGTCAGAATAAATAAGAATTAGAAACGGAACACAGGAGAATCGGGAGATGTAGAATGATGGAAAAGAAAAGAACCTATATTGCAATCGATCTTAAGTCATTCTATGCGTCTGTGGAATGTAAAGAACGAAATCGGGATCCTTTGACGACCAATCTTGTGGTTGCAGATAAAAGCAGAACAGAGAAAACGATCTGTCTTGCGGTATCTCCAGCCTTAAAGTGTTATGGGATCCCCGGAAGGGCTCGTTTATTTGAGGTTGTTCAAAAAGTAAAAGAAGCCAACAGTGCCCGCAGGTGGAAAGCACCGAACAGAACATTTATTGGTTCCTCTGATGACAGTGCAGAATTAAATAGTAATCCTGCACTGGAGATTGATTATATTGTTGCTCCTCCCCGGATGGCTCTCTATCTGGAATACAGCACCAGAATTTACAGCATTTATCTGAAATATATTGCGCCGGAAGATATTTTCCCGTATTCGATTGACGAAGTATTTATTGATGTAACGGATTATCTGCATACTTATAATATGACAGCAAGAGAACTTGCAATGGCCATGATACAGGATGTGCTGAAAACGACAGGTATAACGGCAACTGCAGGAATCGGAACAAATATGTATTTGTGCAAGATTGCGATGGATATTGTGGCGAAGCATATTAAAGCAGATAAAGATGGTGTACGAATTGCGGAATTGGATGAAATGTCATACCGAAGGAAACTCTGGAGTCACAGACCACTTACGGATTTCTGGAGAGTAGGGAAGGGATATGCAAAGAAGCTGGAAGAATACGGGCTTTATACAATGGGTGATATTGCAAGATGTTCCATCGGAAAAGAGAATGAGTTATACAACGAAGATCTGCTATATAAACTGTTTGGCGTTAATGCAGAGCTGTTGATCGATCATGCCTGGGGGTATGAACCCTGTACCATGGAAATGGTTAAGGCCTACAAACCGGAAATGAACAGTGTTTGCGCCGGACAAGTACTTCATTGTCCTTATGATTTTGAAAAAGCAAAACTGGTCGTAAAAGAGATGACGGATCAGATGGTTTTGGATTTGGTGGATAAGAAGCTTGTAACGGACCAGATCGTGTTGACAGTTGGTTATGATATTGAGAATCTGAACAATGCCGACAGGAAAAAGCAGTATCATGGAGAGGTTACGATCGACCGTTATGGAAGAAAAATCCCGAAGCACGCACATGGAACGACTAATCTGAAACGGCAGACTTCCTCAACCAAGATGATAACTGATGCAGTAATAGAGCTATATGACAGGATCGTTGACAGAAACCTGCTTGTCAGAAGAATCAATATCACAGCAAACAGGCTTGTGGATGAAAGTTCTGTAAAGAAAGAAGAAGCGTATGAGCAGCTGGATCTTTTTACGGATTATGAGGCGCAAAGGAAAAAGCAGGAAGAGGAAGAGGCTGCACTGAATCGTGAAAAACGTATGCAGGAAGCGATGCTCAGTATCAAAAAGAAATTTGGAAAAAATGCTGTACTGAAGGGGATGAATCTTCAGGAAGGTGCAACCGCCAGGGACAGAAATGAACAGATTGGCGGTCATAAGGCGTAAAGGAGTTGAAAGAGGATGAAAAATAATTCTTATGACGATATCATCAATTTACCGCATCCGGTCTCTAAGAATCATCCGCAAATGCCACTTCAGGATCGAGCAGCGCAATTTGCTCCTTTTGCAGCTTTGACCGGACATGATGTTGCGATAAAGGAAACAGCAAGATTAACCGATGAACGATTGGAACTGAGCGAGGAAGTGATTGCTCAGCTGAACGAAAAAATCAACATAATCAGAAATAATATCGGTATAGAACAGAATGTATCGATAACTTATTTTATTCCCGATGCAAAAAAAAACGGTGGATCCTATGTTATGTGCTCTGGTGTTGTAAAAAAGGTAGACGAATACGAGCGTGCTATAATCATGACGGATCAAACGGTCATTCCAATCGAACAGATAAGTGATATTAAATGTGAAGAGTGGTAAATTTGAGAAAAGATACAAAGAAGTTAGAATGTTTTTAAGGAAAAGCTGGAGGTGATGTGCCATGGCTTCATTTGATCAGAAGCTCCGTACGTTATCCGAAAATGATGATTGCCTGAACTAAACATCCAAAATATAGCTATGAAGGAGTCGAGATTCACGATATAACTGATTGGTTGTTACGGAGAAATCAAAGCTGATGGAGGATAATCGTTATGATCAGAAAGATGCAGAACCCAGATATTAATAGAATTGCTGACATATGGTTAAAGACAAATTTAAAAGCACATGATTTTATTCCTGAGCAATATTGGACAAGTACGAGTCAATTCAATCTCTCCGGGATGGATAGATACTGACTTTATCGAATATACAAGAGCAGATGCAGTGCAGCAGCCGGTTCATCGTGTCGGAAATCCTATGGATATTATCAATATGGTACTGTTTCTTTGCTCTGAAAAAGCAGGCTTTATCACAGGTGAAAATATCTGTATTGACGGTGGCATGACAAAACAAATGATTTACCATGGTGATTGTGGTTGGAGGCTTGACATGTCGCTTGATATGAAGAGTAAAAAATAGAATAGGAAGGAAAATGTACGAAAAGGAATACTGATGATTTTGTGAGGATCCCTTTTTTTAACGGCGACCACTTATGATCCTGGAATGTATATTCTGGTACTTTCAGTAATCTGTACTTTCCTAGAGCTTTGAAAACGAAATCTAATATTTTCAAAACTTCAATAAATAAACACAATTATCAATACAATACTCTTCATAAAAAATAAAATAGGATATTTTAATGGGAGATGAGCAGAATGATGGACAACTAGGGCTTTCTGTGAACTTTGTTCACAACAATACCTCGCGGAACGTTACCAGTGAACAGTAGCTATTAAGAACAGAGGCTTCATGACAGGATGTTAAAATTATGGTATTTTATAAGATATTAGAGTAGAATATTATTGAAAGTTGATGCCTTGAGTAAATATTATTCTGATGAGCAACTTAACCAGGTAATAAATGTAAAATCTAAAAACCGCATTACAATTGGATATTGTCGCATTTCCAATCATAAACAAAAAGATGATCTGGAACGGCAGATTGATAATGTTAGAATATATCTTCAGGCAAAAGGACAGCCATTTGAGATAATAAGTGATATCGGTTCCGGGATTAATTACAAGGAAAACAAGCTTCAGTATGCTGGTGCATCAAGATTTGCTTATAACTGGGTTTTGGCCAGCGAAGAAGAGAACTATGAAAAAGGTGGCAGATTCATTTCAGATCCAGAACTCAGAAAGTAAAGAAATTAGAAAAACAGAAACGCAGATTACAGCGTAGTCTCTCTCGTTCTTACGAGAAAAATAAGAAAGGGGTAAGTTACTGTAAAACAAATAATGTAATCAAAAAGGAAAAACTTTTATTGAAACGAAATAACAGATTAACAAACATCCGTAAAAATTATTTGAAGAAGGAATGAAACATAGAGGTTTATGACTTTTTATAAGTTTTCAGTAACGGAATGGATTATGTTTAGAGAAATTGGGAATGAGCGGGCTTTCGATGGGATTTTAAATCAGATTATAGAGAACATTCAGAATGGCAGTCTCAAAGCGGGAGCTGCCCTTCCGGCGGAGCGGACAATGGCGGAGACCATGGGAGTGTCCAGACCGGCAGTCAGAGAAGTTTTGAGAGCACTGGAACTGCTGGGAATAGTTAAGCCAGTGCCGGGAGGCGGGAATTATATTACAGAGGATCTGGATACCTGGCTAATCGGCCCCTTATCCATACTTTTTAAATTAAATAATGGATATCTGCGCCAGAATCAGCAATTTCGTGCGGCACTGGAAAGAGAATCAGCAATTCTTGCAGCGAGGAAGTGCACACCGCTGAACGCAGCAGAATTATGGATGATTCTTGCACGGCTGGACGCCGCAGAAGATGAAAAGATACGGGGTAAACTGGATCGCGAACTTCACCAGAAGATTGCAAAGATCGCAGATAACCCGATGATTTACAGTGTCCTTGCGGCAGCGGATCAGCTTACGGAGAATATTGTTTCCGGGACGAGAGACTACATTATGAAAAAGAATAATTCTGCCAGAGAGGTTGATGACCAGCATCATCGGCTTGTTGAGGCAATCATCAACGGAGATGCAGAACAGGCGGAACGATGTATGTCCGAACATATGGATACGATTGAACGTTATATGGAAGAAATGCAAAAAAAATCCTAAGAAATTTTGGGCATTTTTACAGAGTTAATTGATATGACCTCTATTGTGTTTTGGTAATACCAGTGATATAATTAAAATGCAAATTGGTAATACCAATAAATAAAACTGGCAATACCAGAAAGAGGTGCGAAACAATGGGATATGTGAAATGGTCATATGAGACACTGAATCATTTTTGCGGAGACGTATTCAAGGCGTTTGGATTTACAGAGGAAGAAAGCAATCAGATCAAGGATGTGCTTCTTACGGCTGACCTTTATGGAATAGAAAGTCATGGTATGCAGAGAATGGTGCGTTATCATAAGGGAATCGAAAAGGGAACCATCCATCCGCAGGCAAAGCCTGAAGTTGTATTTGAAACACCGATATCTGCAGTGATTGATGGTCATAATGGAATGGGACAGCTTATTTCCGTTTACGCAATGAAAAAAGCCATCGAAAAAGCCAAAAAAACCGGAGTTGGAATCGTAACCGTCCGTGAGTCCAATCATTTTGGTATTGCCGGATATTATGCAAAGATGGCGTGCGATGAAGGACTTCTGGGAATGGCTTGCACTAATTCAGAGGCTATTATGGTTCCTACGTTTGGCAAAAAAGCCATGCTTGGATCAAACCCAATCGCAGTAGCTATGCCGGCAGACCCGTATCCGTTTTTCTTTGACTGTTCTACCACAGTGGTTACAAGAGGAAAACTAGAAATGTACAACAAAATGGAGAAACCGCTTCCTAATGGATGGGCGTTGGACAAAGATGGTCATGCAAGCACAGACGCACCGGATGTCCTTGCCAATATTGTTGCAAAGAAGGGCGGCGGAATCATGCCCCTTGGTGGAAATGAAGAGGTTACAGGAAGCCACAAGGGATATGGATATGGTATGTTATGTGAACTGTTCAGTTCCATTCTTTCCATGGGTGTTACTTCGGATCATTGCTGCACATTCCCGGATAAAACTGGAATCTGTCATGGATTCATGGCAATCGATCCGGCTGCATTTGGTGATCCTCAGGCAATCCGCAGACATTTTTCAGAATACCTGGAAGCTTTGAGAGAAAGTCCGAAGGCAGAAGGCAAAGAACGTATTTATACACATGGTGAAAAAGAAGTTTTGGCAGAAAAAGAAAGAAGAGAACATGGATTACCTGTAAACGATAATACGATGGTCGAACTTGCTAATCTGTGTGGATATCTCAAACTTGACTTTGATAAATATTTTGACGGATATGAGCTTCCAAAAGACAGCAAATTCTTTACAGGAAATTATTAATAGATTAGAAGGCAACTGTTCACAGTAACAATAGAGGCAGCCGAATCATACGGTTTCACATAATTTAAGATACCAGGGAGGACAATAGAAATGGATTATGCAAAAGAATCTTTAAGACTGCATGGAGAATGGAAAGGTAAGATTGAAGTTGTAACAAGAGTACCTGTAGAAAATAAGGATGATCTGTCACTTGCTTATACACCTGGAGTTGCACAGCCTTGTCTGGAAATCCAGAAGGATGTAAACAAATCTTACGAACTCACAAGAAGATGGAACATGTGTCTGGTAGTTACAGACGGTTCTGCTGTTCTTGGACTTGGAAACATTGGACCAGAAGCCGGAATGCCGGTTATGGAAGGTAAATGTGTCCTTTTCAAGGCATTTGGTGATGTAGATGCATTTCCACTCTGCATTAAAAGCAACGATGTGGACGAAATTGTAAATACAATCTATATGATCTCCGGTTCCTTTGGTGGAGTAAACCTGGAAGATATTTCCGCACCGAGATGTTTCGAAATTGAAAAGAAACTGAAAGAAAAATGTGATATTCCGATCTTCCATGATGACCAGCATGGTACTGCGATCATCACACTGGCAGGTCTTACCAATGCACTTAAAGTTGTTCGCAAGAAGAAAGAGGATGTCCATGTTGTAATGAACGGAGCAGGAGCAGCAGCAATCTCTATCGCTCGTCTGCTTCTCACAGCCGGATTTCAGAACATCACACTCTGTGACAGAAAGGGTGCAATCTATGAGGGACGTCCGGAAGGAATGAATCCAGTCAAAGATGAAATGAGCAAGGTGACCAATCTGGATAAGAAAGCAGGTTCTCTGGCAGATATGCTGGTCGGCGCAGATGTATTTATCGGTGTTTCCGCACCTGGTGCCGTTACAACAGAGATGGTTAAGACCATGAATAAGGATGCAATTGTTTTTGCATGTGCAAACCCGACTCCGGAGATTTTCCCGGATGACGCAAAGGCTGGCGGAGCAAAAGTTGTTTCCACAGGAAGAAGTGATTTCCCGAACCAGATCAACAACGTACTTGCTTTTCCAGGAATCTTTCGTGGCGCATTTGATGTGAGAGCAAAAGAGATCAATGATGAAATGAAGCTGGCAGCGTCTGAAGCACTTGCAAATCTGATCGCAGATGAGGAACTTTCTCCGGAATATATCATTCCGAAGGCATTCGATAAGAGAGTAGGACCGGCGGTAGCCAAAGCAGTTGCGGAGGCAGCAAAGAGAACCGGCGTAGCCCGTATTTAAAAATACAATTTAATAAGATAGACAATTTTCCCCGGCATAACTTATTATAGGGATAGCAAGGACGTGTGACAACAATAGATTTTACTTCAAGGAAACGTCCGCAGTATGCCGGGGATTTTCTTATAATTTTTTACGAATGAGTAGAGATTTATAGCTGGAAATAAGAAACCAACTATGGAAGGGAGAACTGTGGTATAAACAGCTTCCGTCACAGACAGCGTAGGAGACCTGCAAGTAGCTGGACAAAGCATGCTATAATTAAAAATAACAGACATCAGAAAAGAAGGGACAAAATATGCAAATCAGTTTATTACTAATGGAAGAGATTGCAAAGCTTTTTGCAATCATGCTTATGGGATATGCGGTTGTAAAAGCCGGCCTTATGAAGTCATCGGAGAGTAAAAGCATATCTGTAGTCATGGTTTATCTGGTTATTCCATGCGTAATTATCGACGCATTTCAGGTGGACTATACGCCAGATGTAAAAAAAGGACTGCTCCTGGCATGTGCGGCAGCAGTTCTGGTACATGTTTTATTTCTGATACTTACCACAATATTAAAACAAGTATTGCGGCTAGATACGATTGAACGCGCGACGGTTATTTATTCAAATGCCGGTATACTGGTAATTCCGCTGGTACAGGATTTGCTTGGAAAGGAGTATGTTATTTACTCCAGTGCTTATATTACGGTACAGCTGGTTTTGATCTGGACACATTGCAAAAATATGATTTGCGAAGAAGATAGATTAGAGTGGAAAAAAGTATTTCTGAACGTAAATATTATTTCAATCATAGTAGGAGTGATATTGTTTGTCTGCAGAATCCAGATGCCTTCGGGAGTGCAGGATGTCATGGATATGATGAATAATATGATTGGTCCGATTGGTATGCTGCTTGCCGGAATGGTTATTGCGGACGTACCTCTTAAGATTGTATTTACTAAAAAAAGAAACTATCTTTCAACAGATATCCACGGCGAAGAAGCTCGATGCAAACGATGTTTTCATATACTCTGCCATAATCCATATTTCTGCTTCCCAGTATTGCATATCGAATACCGCTGTCACACAAATAGAACTTTTCAGAGCTTTCAAGGTATTTCTTACCTCGGATGTCGTATCTCTTAATATCATAAAATACAAAAGCATTGCACAAATACTTAATGTACTTGCCGACGGTTACATGATTGGTTACCAAATCGACGAATACCCGTGATGATCTTGATGTCAGGAGTGCCATTCAGTTCAATGATTCCATCGAGATATTTTGCTCTCGTGATTGTTTTCATATAGTCATCCACTTTCAAAAATTGAAGTTTTTTCATTTCTCGAAACCGCTTCGTTGTACTTAGTATACTGTCTGATAATAGTATATGCAATATGTCGCTTTCAAAAACACAAATTTTTTTATTTTTTGAAAGTGGAAACTATGTAAAGGCAACCCGAAGGCTGTACTAGAGCGTGTTTGAAAAATAAAAACAGGATGTGGGAAATTGCGATTTAAGAATATATGGGGTATGCCTTATAAAGTTGTTGACATTGGATGACAAAGTATGATATTTTTCATGCAATGGGTTAGCTGCGAGCAACTAAAGACCTTCTTGCAGAACTCAAGTAACCATAACTAAAAAATATTAGCAAAAACTAATACCACGACATGAAAAGGAGGAAAACTCCCACAGGAGAACAGAAAGAAGATGAAAAATTCTTTAAAAGTAATATGGACCGTGCTTGGCTTTCTTTGCCTTGGATTTGGTACGATAGGAATTGTACTTCCTGTTTTGCCAACCGTTCCGTTTTATATGGCAACACTGTTTTGCTTTGCAAAGAGTTCAAAGAAACTGCACGACTGGTTTGTAGAAACGAATTTATATAAGAATCATCTGGACAGTTTTGTTCAGAAAAGAGCCATGCCAATGGGAACAAAATGCAAGATTATCGGAATGGTAACAGTAGTTATGCTGATCGGTTTTATCTGTATGAAGAATGTACCGATTGGAAGAATCTGTATCGCAATTGTGTGGGTATGCCATCTGCTATATTTCTTCTTAAGGGTTAAGACAGAAAATCCAGAAGTTAAAATGGCAGAAATGGGAGATTGAGATGGACAAAGTAGAAAAGAAACGGCAGAAAGAACAGTATGTTGTGGAAGAGATGATCCGGCTGTACTGCCGGAAAAACCATCCGAAAGAAAAAAGACAGGAGGGGAAGACATGTCCTGACTGTCAAAGACTTTTGGATTACGCAAAACAAAGAAGTCAGAAGTGTCCATTTATGGAAGAAAAAACGTTCTGTGCGAACTGTAAGGTACATTGTTATAAGCCGGAAATGAGAGAACAGATTCGACAGGTCATGCGTTTTTCAGGACCAAGGATGTTATTATACCATCCATTTCTTGCAATATGGCATTTGGTATGCAGTAAAAGAGAATCGAAAAAATAAACAAAAGGATAAGATTTTTATGATTAAAACAAGATTGATGGGGCTGTTGTCCCACGCAAAAAAGTATATTGCGTATACGATTTTGTGGCAGTGGGCAGCCCTTCTGTCGCAGGTATTGGCAGTCTTTTCTATCGCAGATTTACTGGAACAGGTGGCGTACCGGGGAGTAACCGTACCGATTATTGAACGGACAATACTGATTTTATTTCTGGTTCTGGTAATCCGGTTCGTATGTGAGCGGATGGGAGCAAGGTCTTCCTATCTGGCGTGTGTGGATGTAAAGCGGATTCTGCGTGAAAAGATTTATGAGAAAATGTTGAAGCTGGGAGCTTCCTACAGTGAGCAGGTATCCTCTTCAGAGGTCGTACAGGTGTCGACCGAAGGTGTGGAGCAGTTGGAAACATACTTTGGAAAATATCTTCCACAGTTATTCTACAGCCTGATTGCACCACTGACCTTATTTATCATTCTTTGCAGAGTAAGTCTGAAAGCGAGTGCCATACTGCTGATCTGTGTACCGTTGATTCCAATTTCCATCGTGGTGGTACAGAAAGTAGCGAAGAAATTATTGAGTAACTATTGGAGCATCTATACCGGACTGGGTGATTCGTTCCTCGAAAATTTACAGGGACTTACCACTCTGAAGATTTATCAGGCAGACCAGCAGAAAGCAGATGAGATGGATGTGGAATCTCAGAACTTCCGCAGGATTACGATGAAGGTGCTGACCATGCAGCTTAATTCCACCAGTGTGATGGATATTGTGGCGTATGGTGGAGCAGCCATCGGTATGGCAGTTGCGGTATCCGAATTCCTAAAGGGGAATATCAGTGTAGCAGGAACTTTATGTATTGTCCTGCTTGCAAGCGAGTTTTTCCTGCCACTCAGACTGCTTGGTTCGTTTTTCCATATTGCAATGAATGGTATGGCAGCCAGTGATAAAATTTTTAAGATTTTAGATTTACCAGAACCACAGGCCGGAGAAAAAGCACTGCCGGAGGTTGCGTTAGATGTTACATTAAAAGATGTGTATTTTTCTTATGAAGAGGACAGAGAGATCTTAAAAGAAATCAGCTTAAATCTGCCAGCAGGAAGTTTTGTATCACTGGTTGGTGAATCCGGATGTGGTAAGAGTACGATTGCCGGAATCCTTGCAGCAAAGAATCGGGGATATAGCGGAGAAATTACCATCGGTGGTGTACCGCTTAATGCGGTAAATGAGGAAAATCTGATGCAGAAGGTTGTTCTGGTTCGCCATAACAGCTATCTGTTCAAAGGTACAGTAGAAGAAAATCTGAAGATGGCAAAGCCGGACGCAACGAAAGAAGAGATGGAAGCAGTTCTTCAGAAAGTCAATCTCTTAGGGTTTTTACAGACACAGGATGGATTGCAGACACAGTTGCTGGAAAAAGCAAGCAACCTGTCCGGCGGTCAGTGCCAGAGACTGGTGATTGCCAGAGCATTGCTTCGGACAGACAGTGCGGTTTATATTTTCGATGAAGCTGCATCCAATATCGATGTGGAAAGTGAAGAACTGATTATGAATGTGATTCACGAACTGGCAAAGACAAAGACGGTGCTTCTGATTTCCCACAGACTGGCAAATGTTGTGAAATCTGATAAGATTTATTTCTTAAAAGACGGAGAAATTAAAGAAAGCGGAAAGCATGACGAACTGATGAGACAGAATGGTGCATACAGACATCTGTATGAAAGCCAGATGGCATTGGAAAACTATGGAAAAGGAGGAGTGGCATAATGAGTGAAAATATAAATACAACAAAACGCAGAAGTGCCATCCGGATCATGGGAAGTCTGATTGGTCTGGTAAAACCCTTGCTCCATATTATGCTGGCGGCAATCATCCTTGGAACATTAGGTTACTTGTGTGCGATTTTCCTGACGATATTGGCAGGACAGGTTATCGTGCATGGACTTCTGACAGGAGCAGCCGGAATAATTGTTCCGGTGGACAATATGTGGCTGGCATTTATCCCGGTAAAAACCATTATAACAGTCATGATTGTGATTGCAGTGCTTCGCGGAATCCTACATTATGCAGAACAGTATTGTAATCATTTTATCGCTTTTAAGTTGTTAGCAATCATCCGTCATAAAGTGTTTGCTTCCTTAAGAAAACTCTGTCCGGCAAAACTGGAAGGACGGGACAAGGGAAATCTGATTTCTATTATTACAACGGATATTGAATTACTGGAAGTGTTTTATGCACATACCATTTCCCCGATTGCGATTGCAACACTGACCTCGATGGTTATGGTGATTTTTATTGGAAGATATCACTGGTTAGCGGGAATGCTTGCACTGGCAGCTTATCTGATTGTCGGTGTAGCCATCCCGATGTGGAATGGAAAACGTGGCAGCCAGAAGGGAATGGAATTTAGAACAAGCTTCGGAGAACTGAACAGTTTTGTTCTGGACTCTTTACGAGGACTGGATGAGACTATCCAGTACGGACAGGGTGAAAAGAGAAAAGAGCAGATGTCGGAACGTTCGAAAAACCTTGCAGGAATACAGAAGTCATTAAGCAAAATGGAAGGCTCACAGCGTTCATTCACAAATATGGTTATTTTGCTTGCATCTTTTGGAATGCTGGCGCTGACCATCTGGCTGTATGACAAAGGTGCGATAGGATTCGAGGGAATCTTAACCTGTACCATCGCAATGATGGGTTCTTTCGGACCGGTAGTGGCATTATCAAGCCTGTCTAACAATCTGAACCAGACACTTGCAAGTGGTGAGCGTGTTCTTTCCCTTCTGGAAGAGACACCGCTTGTGGAAGAAATTCCGGGTGATGTGGAAACTCCTGGGACAGAGAGTGTGGAACATGAATTTACAGGAGCAGAGGCAGAGAACGTAACATTTGCTTATAAGGTGAATGGCTTGGAAGGAGACAGAGAGGACGGCCTTGGCCGCGATAATGAGGTTATTTTAGATAACTATTCACTGAAATTACAGCCAGGGAAGATCACAGGTATTCATGGTGCGAGCGGTTCCGGAAAATCTACGCTCTTAAAACTGCTGATGCGGTTCTGGGATGTTCAGGATGGAAGTATATCGGTAGACGGTACAAATGTCCGAAAGATTCCAACCAGGCATCTGAGAGATATGGAAAGTTATGTCACACAGGAAACGCACCTGTTCCATGATTCGATTGCAAATAATATTGAGATAGCAAAGCCGGGAGCATCCAGAGAAGAAATTATGGAAGCGGCAAAGAAAGCGTCTATTCATGATTTCATTATGACATTACCGAAAGAATATGATACAGAAGTCGGAGAACTGGGTGATACATTATCTGGTGGTGAGAAACAGAGAATCGGAATTGCAAGAGCATTTCTCCACGAATGCCCTCTGATTCTGCTCGATGAGCCTACATCAAACCTGGATTCTTTAAATGAGGGAATTATCTTAAAATCATTGAAAGAATCGGCCAGGAAGAAAACGGTTGTCCTGGTATCCCACAGAGTGTCCACAATGAATGTGGCAGATGTGGTTTATGAAATGGAGAACGGCAGAATTTCTTAAGAGCATGTTCAATGGATAAGCTATTTAAATCTGTAGCCATAATAATCGGCTGAAACCGAACCATCTGAAGAAAACAGTCCTCTTTATACTATGAATAATGTCATTTTGACACCTCATATAGGATGGAAAGGGCTTGAGTAAAAGAATAATAAGATAATTACAATCAATAACGCCGATACGGGATTATAATAAATCCTACTCGGCGTTATTGATTTTTGCATAGCATTCTTTGCTCTATAAGAAGTTCACGAAATTTACCACATCGAGTTGGATTTGTTGACAATCATATTGGCTTGGAATATACTTGGTTTATCAAGCGCGGCTCGAAAAAATCTTTATTGTCAGAAAAAAGTCAATCCAAAAGGGGAACTGGAGATTATTGACAGTTAAATATAACATATAAAATCATATAAGTAGATGTTGAGCTCAAGAAGCTAAAACTTTCATAAAGAGGTGTCAGAATGGATAAAAAAACAACGTTGGAAATGATTGCAGCAATTTCAAATGCAAACGGTACATCAGGCTTCGAAGATGAAGTGGTTGCTGCAATTCGTCCTTATGCAGAAGGACTCGGAGAAATTACAGAAGATCGCATGCGCAACCTATATATCCGCCGTAAAGAAAATAACGGCAAACGTCCGGTTGTTCAGCTTGATGCACATAGTGATGAGGTTGGCTTTATGGTGCAGGCTATCTGCCCGAACGGAACTCTCCGCATCATTCAGATCGGAGGTTGGGTGAACCACAATATTCCCGCTCATAAAGTCCTGGTTCGTAACCGATTCGGAGAATATATTCCAGGTATTACTGCCAGTAAGCCTCCGCATTTCATGACAGAGCAGGAGCGTAAAGCACCTCTGGATATGAAAGATATCACGGTAGATGTTGGCGCTGTTTCTAAAGAAGAGGCGGTTGAAAAGTTCGGCATTCGTATCGGTGAACCGGTAGTGCCAGATGTGACATTTACATATTCAGAAACCACAGATCTGATGGTGGGCAAGAGCTTTGACTGTCGTCTGGGATGTGCGGCAATTCTTAAGACCATGCATACTCTGGCTGGTCAGGATTTGAATGTGGATATTGTTGGCGCTTGTGCAGCACAGGAAGAAGTTGGTGTACGTGGTGCCACTGTGACAGCACAGGTAATTAAGCCGGATATCGCAATTGTTTTTGAAGGCTGCCCGGCAGATGATACGTGCGTTGAGCAGTATATGGTTCAGACGGCTATTAAGCGTGGCCCGATGCTTCGTCACATTGATTCACGCATGATCACCAATCCGCGTTATCAGAGATATGCGCTTGATCTGGCAGAAAAGCTTGGCATTCCGGTTCAGGATGCAGTTCGCAGTGCTGGTTCAACCAATGGTGCAGTTATACATCTGACTGAAAAAGCAGTTCCGGTCATCGTTATTGGTGTTCCGGTTCGCTATGCGCACACACATTACGGAATTTCAGCTTATGCTGATTTTGATAATGCGGTTAAGTTGGCATGCGAAATTCTTAAAAGATTTGACGAAGAGCAGATTATGAGTTTCTAAAAAAATATAATGATGTGCTGAAAGCGACAGGTATAACGGCAACTGCCGAAAAAGGATATGCAAAGAAACGCATCACAGTTATTTAAACTTTTATGTGACAAACGTAACTGTCTGTGATATTATGAAAGTGGTATAGGCGAAAATGACTTTTGCAGAAACGAAAGTATTTTCAAATTTTATTTAAAAATATACTTATTCTAATGAATAAGTGAGAGGTCATATAGATACGGGACGGTATGAGTACAAAGAACATTACCAGTGAACAGTAATGTAGGAGAACAGTTCGAACATATGTATCGGCTGTTCTCCTTTTGTTTTCAGGCATTAATGGGGGAATATTTTCTATATAAGTGTTGGGAGATTTTATGGAAAAGTTTAAGGCAAATGATAATAAGAATGAAGAACATGAGATTAATTACAGACAATTTAATAAAAAGCTGGAACTTCTGAATCAGATTCTGTCTCTGATATCAGACATTAATCAGGCATCGGATGAGAAAGAGATAGATACCATTCGATTTTATTGCACAGCCCGCTGAAAAACAGTTGGAAGAAAACATAATGAGGAAAATTCAATGAAAATAAATAATACAGCTGCTAAACCTATTAAGAAATACTGCTATATTGTCGGCCTCCTCTCTTTCTTGATCGCGTTTTTTGCGTGTAGTCAGATGCTCAGATATCAGGAAAAAGAAAAAAAAGCATCGGGAATCTATATGGCACAAAGTACGATAAGGAGAGTCAAGGCAAAGCTGGACAATTATATAACGATTTCTGATCTTCTTGGAAACTATATCATTGATGGATCGGATATGGATGAAAACACTTTTTCAGAACTGGCAGAAAAGATCCCAAATGAGGATGGTGTGGTAAAGGCATTTGAGCTGGCACCGGAAGGAATCATAACCGAAATCTATCCTATGCAAGGAAATTCAGAGGCTCTTGGACTGGATGTACTGGGGGAACATGAACGGAAAAAGGATGCAGCTCTGGCTAAGGAAACCGGGGAGTATACACTTGGCGGCCCCTATCAGTTAAAGCAGGGAGGAACCGGAGCATTACTTTTTAAACCGGTTTATCGAATCGATGATTCCGGAGAGAGTAGTTTCTGGGGATTTGTACTCCAGGTGATTGACTGGGATCGTTTTATGAGTGACATAAATCTGCAATCCTTAAGTGAGGCGGATTTCAGTTATAAAATCTGGTCTTATGACAGAAGCAGTGGAGATAAGGTTATTTTTGCCCAGAGTCAGGACGATATGCCGGAAGACAGCCTGACGATAGAATGCGAGATCCCGAATAACACATGGTATTTTGATATTGTGCCTTCGAATGGGTGGATCCCGGTTTCATACTGGCTCCTCGCTATTGCCGCTTCTTATATATTTTCATTATTGGTCGCTACAATTTATTATCAGATATCCAGCAAAAAGCACAGAGAAAAACAATATGCAGCTGATCTTAAGAATGCAGCGGAGCTGGCGAAAAGTGCAAACGAAGCAAAAACGCGATTTCTGTTTAATATGAGTCATGATATACGGACGCCGATGAATGCGATCATAGGTTTTTCCGGATTACTGGAAAAGAATCTTCAGAACGAGGAAAAAGCAAAGGAATATCTGGGAAAAATCTGTTCTTCCGGAAATCTGCTGATGACGATCATTAACCAGATCCTGGAGATAGCCCGTATTGAAAGCGGTACTACAGCGCTGCAGATGAAAGCTGAGGATATAAACACAGTATTTCATACGGTAAACACAGTATTTGAGGAAGATATAAGGAAGAAGAACCTGCAGTATTCGGCAGATTTGGATGTATATCATACGTTTATCTTTTGTGACAGAGTGAAACTTCAGGAGATAATGCTGAATATTATCAGCAATGCAATAAAGTACACGTCCGATGGGCATGCGGTCCATGTAAAGATATATGAGAAAGATTCAGAGGATCCCCGGAAAGCCCGGTTTATTTTTAACTGTGAAGATACAGGCATTGGCATGAGCGAGGAATATCTTCCACATATCTTTGAAGAATTTTCCAGAGAGCATACAACCACAGAGAACAAGGTCGCGGGTACAGGACTGGGCCTTCCTATTGTGAAATCCATGATTGAGCTGATGGGAGGAAGCATCCAAGTAGAGAGCACGCAAGGTGTCGGGACAAAATTCACGGTAGATATTTCTTTTGATATGGCATCAGAATCGGATGTATATAGGGATCAGATATCTGAACAGCCAGATATATTAGAAAAGCTGGAAGGAAAACGTATTCTTCTTGCAGAGGATAATGATCTGAATGCAGAGATTGCGATAGAACTGCTTGCGGAACAAAAGATCATTACAGACCGTGCGGAAGATGGAGCAGAGTGTCTGGATAAGCTGGAGAAAGCAGATTCCGGATATTATGATATGATTCTTATGGACATTCAGATGCCGGTGATGGATGGATATGATGCTGCAGCCAGGATACGCAGAATGAAAGATGAGAAGAAAGCCTCCATCCCCATTATTGCAATGACGGCTAACGCCTTCGCAGAGGACAGGCAGAAGGCAATATCAATGGGAATGAATGATCATGTGGCAAAACCAATTGATATGAATGTACTTTTACCGGTGATAGCAAAGCATATAAGGTGAAAGATCAGTGTTACTGTTCATTGGTAACGTTCCGCGAGGTGTTTTTTGTGAACAAAGTTCACAGAAAACCCGAGAATCTCAGCGCGAAATCATGCGAATGCATGATTTCTGTGCATCGCGAAGTGTGTTACTGGTCACGGGGTGAACCGTAACTAAGAGTAAACGGCGACTTGACTTATTAGTTGCAACCACATATAATTGTTTCGGAACGTAACTTAAAACTTACATTTCGAATACATGAATAAATTCCTATGAAGGGAAGAATAAATGAAATTATGAAACCTGTGGAGGCATATGATAATGTCAAAAGATGAGTATTTAATCACAGATGCGCCTCTTAAAGCGCTGACGGTCTTTGCAATGCCGATGATTCTCGGCAGCTTTTTTCAGCAAATATACAATATGGCTGATTCCATTATCGTCGGTCAGTTTGTGGGCTCCTCCGCACTTGCAGCTGTCGGTGCATGTGCAGCGCTGACCAATGTTTTCATTTGTGTGGCACTGGGTGCCGGTGTGGGTGCCGGTGTGCTTGTGAGCCGCTATTTCGGTGCCAGGGAGTATGGAAAAATGAAAACCATCGTGTCAACGTCTTTGCTTAGCTTTTTGATCCTAAGCATAATCCTTGGTATTTTTGGCTTTAGCTTTTCCCATTGGATGATGAGCGCGTTACAAACCCCTGCAGATATAATGGATGACGCAGTGCTGTATTTGCGGGTCTATTTCGTGGGTTTTCCGTTTTTGTTTATGTACAACATTCTTTCAACGATGTTTACTTCCATAGGCGAATCAAAAATTCCACTGGGACTCCTGATATTCTCGTCAGTCTTAAATATTTTTATGGATCTTTGGATGGTGGCTGGTCTTGATCTCGGCGTGTTCGGTGCGGCGCTTGCAACCTTGATTGCACAAGGCATTTCCGCCGTGTTTTCGCTTCTGATTTTCTTATATCGGATGCGACGATATAAGAGCTCTTTTCAACGATTTGACTGGCGGGAGCTGCATTCCATGCTTCAGATTGCGGTTCCATCAGTTCTCCAGCAGTCTACAGTGTCTATTGGTATGATGATCGTGCAGGCAGTTGTAAATCCTTTCGGCACACAGGCGCTTGCGGGATATGCGGCGACGATGCGGGTGGAGAATGTTTTTTCCCTGATTTTTGTATCCATCGGCAATGCAGTTTCGCCATATGTTTCACAGAATCTCGGCGCAAACAAACCCCAGCGTATCAAAAAAGGCTACCAGGCTGCATTGGTATTGGATGTGTGCTTTGCAGCCATTGCCTTCATCGTCATTGAAACGCTACATACGCAAATTTCCTCGCTGTTTCTTGGTAAAGACGGAACCGCCCTGGCCTATCAGGTATCCGGGGATTATATGAGATGGCTTGGTTATTTCTTCATTTTTATGGGAATCAAAATGGCAACCGATGGAGTCCTTCGTGGTCTTGGAATCATGCGTCCGTTCCTTATTGCAAACATGGTAAACCTGGCGATTCGTCTGTCTGTTGCCTTGATTTTTGCACCGCGTTTTGGTATTGAATTCGTCTGGCTTGCTGTACCAGCAGGTTGGTTTGCGAACTTTTTAATATCCTATGTGGCGCTCAGGAGATCATCAAGTCTATAGTATCCGGCTGTATTTTGCAGAAAGCTTTTTTCAAACATGCTACAGGAAAAAGTTTTTCATTCAACGTGTTGCGTCAGAAATAGCTGAAAGAGAACGCGGGAAATGAGGGAGGCATCATGAAAATTACTTACATTAACCACAGTGGATTTTTAATTGAGACCAGAGACTGCTACTATATTTTTGATTATTACAAGGGTGAATTGCCGCACCTTGACAAGGAAAAAGAAGTAATCGTCTTTTGCAGCCATTTCCACGAGGATCATTTTAACCCACAAATCTTTGGGATTCTTGAGGATATGGGGATGACTTATCAGGCAGTCCTGGCGAATGATATACGAAAAAGGAATCATTTATCGGATCTGAAGATCACATATGTTTATCATGATCAGACTTATAATCTGGATAATGGTACTGAAGTTGATACCTTGCTGTCTAACGATAGTGGTGTCGCATTCATTGTCAAAACAAAGGAAGGCACCATTTATCATGCCGGTGACTTAAATGACTGGTATTGGGATGGTGAGCCGAAAGCTGACAACCAGAGACTTACTTCTGCGTATCGTGCAGAGATCAGGAAAATTAAGGGTATGCATTTTGATGCTGCATTTGTTCCCTTAGATCCGCGGCAGGGAGATCACTATGCCGACGGGATCCTGTATTTCCTTAAAAATGTAGATTGCAATGTCATTTTTCCAATGCATTACTGGAATGATACCAGTGTAATTAAGCGGTTTATTACCGAATATCCGCAATATAAGTCTCGCATTAGAAACACAGAATGTACAAAAGGAGAAGAAGTATGAAATTTAAGATGATTCACGAAAACTACAATGTGTCAGACCTGGACCGATCTATTAAATTTTACAATGAGGCCCTTGATCTGCACGAGGTGAGAAGAAAGACTACCGATGATTTTATCATCGTGTATCTGAGTAACGATGTAAGTGATTTTGAGCTGGAACTTACCTGGCTTAAGGATCATCCACAGCCATATAATCTGGGTGAATGCGAATTCCATCTGGCATTCCAGGCGGAGGATTACGAGGCGGCGCACAAGAAGCACAAAGAGATGGGCTGCATTTGCTTCGAAAATGAAGCAATGGGAATCTATTTCATCGTAGATCCAGATGGCTACTGGCTTGAGATTGTGCCGTAAAGCTGGTTGGGAAATCGAATAAAGCTGGCGTATATTATTTTACAGGAGGGCACTTATGTACCTGGATAATTTAGATGAACTGGATCAGAAGATTATCCAGTTACTTATAGAAAATGCACGTATCTCCTACTCGGATATCGGTGAAGAAACTGGCATTTCCAGAGTGGCAGTAAAAGCCCGGATTCAGGCTATGGAGAAAAAAGGGATAATTGAAGAATATACAACAATAATAAATCCTCAAAAAATCAGTGGGGCTGTATCCTGTTATTTTGAAATTGAAATAAAACCAGATCATTTGTCACAGGTGACGGATATTTTATACAAAGATGATACAGTCACACAGATTTATCGTGTCACAGGAAGAGATAAATTGCATGTACATGCAGTTGCTTCATCAAGTGATGAAATGGAACACTTCCTGCACAACGTCATTGATACACTGCCCGGCATTATCAGCTGCAGCTGCAATACAATCTTATCACGGATTAAGGATATTAAAGGGTTACGGTTGTAGAGGTCAAATTGAGGTGGAACACTATGGCTTCTTTTGAAGAGAAGGAGGATAAATTTTATTGTTATTATTTGCAATTACAGTGTAGGTAAAATAAAAGGCAATGAACCAGAAATGGTTCATTGCCTTTTGTGCGGTATGGATTATTTTAATTTTTGTTATTCATTGCCCATATTTTCTTTCTGCCGTATAATAGAACTAATCAGATTAGAATTCAAATGATGAACACACAAAAGATTTTCTATGAACACAAGTTTATAACCAAATGAACGGAAATGGGAACCTTTATAATTGCATAATGTTCAACGAATGAACTCTACGTGACAAAAATGGAAAAATATAAAACATGCACAAACTTAATACACGAAATTTGTTCATTAATTTAACACAAAATGATTGACTACTGGGGGATTTGCGTTAATATAATTAATACAAGGAGACGAGAAATGAACATTACAGAGTGTTAATGATTCGAACACATCAGTCTTAAGTTTAATAAAAAAACACAAAAGGTAGGGACAGCAATGAGACGTGGAATGAATAGCATGGAGATGCAGAAGAACAATCGGATCCTTGTTTTTAAAACTCTTCAGGAGAAAGGCATGATGACCAGAGCAGAGTTAGCCGTAGAGTTAAACCTGCAGAAAGCAACGATCACCAACATTATCAATGAGTTTTTTGAAATGGGGATTGTTGAAGTAAATGGTGAGACTGCCGCTGGACGAAGAGGTGAGAAGCTTAATTTGAAACTGGATGACATTTATACAATGTCCATAGGAATTACCCGTAAGGATTACCAGTTGGCGATTTTTGATCTTAGCGGCAATATGATCAAACACAGCTGCTGCAATTTTCAAAAAGAGAATGGCTTCCGGGAAATTGTTGAAAACCTGAAAGCCGATGCGGTGAAAATGGCAAATGAATATGGAAATAACCGTATCCTAGGAATTTGTCTGGCAGTGCCTGGACTGTTTATCAACAGACCGGAGAAGAACGAAGAAATCTTCATGGTTTCCGAATTCGAAGAGCTGAGCCAGATCAATGTGAAAGCTGAACTTGAAAAAGCACTTGGCAGAAAGGTTATGATCAAGCATGACGCCAAACTTTCCGCTTACGCAGAATGGAGATGTGCAGAGGAAATCAAAGGTCAGGAGCGGGGAAGTCTGGTAGTGGTACGATCCAGAGGATTTGGTATTGGTACTGGATGTGTTGTAAATGGGAATATTATGAATGGTCATTTGGGGCTTGCCGGTGAAGGTGGTTACATGGGAATCAATTATAACCAGGCAAGGGGAAATAAAGGAACCTTTGAATATTGTGCAGGTTCAGAAAGCGCGGCGCGATATGTGAAAGAAAGGTTATTCGAATTTCCAGACACTATTTTAAATGAGAAAAGTACATATCTGGATGTATTTGATGCATACCGGAAAGGGGATGCGCTGGCCACATGGGCAGTACATAAAGTAGCCTGGATGCTGGGATATGGAATTGCCAATATTATCTATCTGATCAATCCAGATTGCATCATTATTGGACCTGATTATCCGGATACAAAAGATTTTGTAAACAAAATCCGGGAGGCTATTCGAAATTTTGTACCTGCATTTGTGGAAGAAAATGCTTCTATAAGATATTCAAAAATCAGTCAGGAATCTTTCCTGTTGGGTGGATTTTACTATACATTTGATAATCTCTGCAGAAGAGATAATATATTTGATCTGATCCGAAGCGCTAAGGATGCGCGGTGGAAACCAGCCTGAAATCGGGCAGTGAAACATGTACTGATCATCTGATTATAACAAAATATGGGAACCTGCTAATGGAATCCGGAGTCCATGAACATCTTTTCGAAAAGTTATAATCAGAAGATAAAATAAATGAGCAGAAACGTAAAAAAAGGAGAAGAATCGAAATGAAAAAAAGAAATCTCGCATTAGCAATGGTACTGGCAATGGCAATGACAACAATGGGAAGCGCAACTGTATTTGCAGACGATGCATCTGATGATGCAGCTGGAAACGACTACACAATCGCATATGTACCGACCACAATGAACAACCCATTCTGGACCGCAATGCTTGGCGGTATCAAAGAAGAGATGGAAGCAAAAGGAATGGACGTTGATTCCCAGCTTGTAACAGTTGATGCAAACAGCGATCAGGCAACCATGAACAACTACGTAAACGACTTAATCGCTCAGGAAGTTGATGCGATCATCCTTGCTCCTATGGATTGTACAGCAGTAACAGAGGCTCTTCAGGCTTGCGAAGATGCTGGAATCCCGGTTATCAACGTAGACACAGCAGTTGATGCATCCGACAAAGTTGTTAGTATTATCGCTTCCGATAACTACAAAGCAGGTGTTGAGTGTGCAAAAGATATGATGAGCAAACTGGACGAGGGTTCCAAGATCGCAGTTATGGATCAGCCATCCGGAACAGCTTGTGTACAGCGTGAGCAGGGCTTCCTTGATACAGTTGGTGATTACTTCGAAATCGTATCTACAACAGATACAGAAGGTGACACAGCTAAGACAATGACAGCAGCAGAAGATGTTTTAACAGCTGATGATGACCTTGCAGCATTCTTCTGCATCAATGATATGGGCGCTCTTGGATGTGTACAGGCCGCTCAGGCAGCAGGCAAAGATGACATCCTGATCTATGGTGTTGATGGTAACCCGGACTTCATGGGATATGTTGCTGACGGTTCTGCTACAGCTTCTGCAGCTCAGCAGCCATCTGTAATCGGACAGAAAGCTCTTGACGCAGCAATCGATACTCTGGAAGGTAAAGAAGTAGAGCATGACCAGACTGTAGACGTAGTTCTGATCAACAAAGACAATATTGCTGATTTCGATGTAACAGATTGGCAGTAATCCATAATCCGTTATTGTCTCGAAATATCGGAAGACAGGAATGAAAACTGGCTGCCAGAGAGTGAAATCTCTGGCAGTTTTTCAGAGGAGCACAAATATGCAAAAAGAACTTTTACGTATGGAAAACATAGTAAAAACTTTCCCCGGTGTTAAAGCGTTGAATAATGCAGCAATCACAGTTCACGCCGGAGAGGTTATGGGATTTATGGGTGAGAACGGAGCCGGTAAATCCACACTGATGAATGTTCTGGGCGGTGTTTTTCCGGCTGATTCAGGAGACATTTATATTGAAGGAAAAAAAGTAGCAATCCATTCAATTCATGAATCTCAGGCTCTGGGAGTTGCATTTATCCATCAGGAACTTGCGCTGGAGCCATATCTTACAATTGCAGAGAACATCTTTCTTGGAAGAGAGATGAAGAACTCTTTTGGTATGGTAAGTAAAGATAAAATGGCAGAAGCCGCAAGACCATTTCTTGAGAGAGTTGGTCTTGATGTAGACCCAAATGAATTTGTAGGAAGACTTTCTATTGGACAGCAGCAGATGGTGGAAATTGCAAAATCATTTTCACTGAATGCGAAGATTTTAATTTTGGATGAACCGACATCTTCTCTTTCTGAAAAAGAGGTAGATGTGTTGTTTGATACAGTACGAGACCTTAAGAAACAGGGAATGGGCATTATCTTCATCACACATAAGATGGCAGAGGTATTCCAGCTTTGTGATGCAGTTACCATTATGCGAGATGGAGAATTTATGGGAGAACGTCAGTCAGCTGAATGTTCAGAGAGTGAGCTGATTTCCCTGATGGTAGGTCGGGACCTGGGTAACTACTATGTTCGTACTTATAATAAACCAGGCGACATCATGATGGAAGTTAAGAACATTAATGCAGGAAAAAGAGCAATCGACTGCAGCTTCCAGGTAAGAAGCGGAGAGATACTTGGTTTCTACGGACTGGTAGGGGCCGGAAGATCTGAGCTTATGAAAGCAATCATGGGACTTGATCCTATGGATTCCGGAGAGATTTATCTGAACGGAGAAAAAACAAAGAAACATGATCCGGCGTACATGCAGAAACATGGTATTGCCCTTGTTCCAGAGAGTAGAAAGACAGAAGGTCTTTTGTTAAACAATACCATCAAGTTCAATACTACACTTGCTGTACTGGATCGTTTCATTAAGAATCTGGTAGTAAATACCCGAAAAGAAGATGAGATCACAGAGGACGGAATCGAGAAACTTCACATTAAGACTCCTTCATCTCTTGTAAACTGTTCTACTCTTTCTGGTGGAAATCAGCAGAAAGTACTGCTGGCGAAATGGCTGGCTACTGATCCGAAGATTCTGATCCTGGATGAGCCGACTCGAGGAATTGATGTCGGTGCAAAAGCAGAGATTTATACCATCATCAACAACCTGGCGAAACAGGGACTGGCAATCATTCTGATTTCTTCAGAGATGCCTGAAGTAATGAACATGAGTGACCGAATGATGATCATGAGAGAAGGTCACATCATGGGTGAGTTAAGTCACGATGAGTATGATCAGGAACGGATTTTGAAGTACGCTATGGGGGTATCCAACAATGAATAATAAAAAATCACAGAGCTACGTAGGCCGGGCTGTAAAAAACTATTTTTCCCAGAACTGGGGAATCTTATTAGGCTTAGCAATTCTTTGCGTAATCTTTTCCATCTTTGGAAATAACTTTTTGACACAGAAAAACATTCTTAACCTGTTAAGAACATGTGCAACAAACTGCTTCCTTGCAATCGGTGTTCAGATGGCAATCATCCTTGCTGGTATTGACCTGACCGGTGGTGCACTTGCAGCGTTGAGTGGTGTTATGACCGTTGCAGCTTTCCAGTGGTGGGGATTCCCGGTACAGCTTGCTGTTCTTATGGGTATTCTGATTGGTGTTGTAATCGGTTTACTGAATGGTGTAATTGTTGCTTACACAGGAATCCATCCATTCGTTGTAACACTGGCAATGCAGTCCCTCTGTCGTGGTACTGCTTATCTGGTAGCAAACGGATCTCCTGTAACAGCTTATGGTAACGATGGTTTCGCAAAAATCGGACAGGGTTCTCTTGGACCAGTTCCGCTTCCAGTTGTATATATGATCATTTTCCTGATCCTGGACTATTTCTTCCTTAATAAAACCCAGACAGGACGTCATATCTATGCAGTTGGTGGAAACGAAGTATCCGCTCGTTTCTCCGGTATTAATGTAAAGAAGATTAAAATTCTTGTATGGACAATCAGTGGTGCGCTTGCTGGCTTCTGCGGTGTAGTTCTTGCTTCCCGTCTTGCTTCCGGACAGCCATCCACAGGCGAAGGTTATGAGACAGATGCGATTGCAGCAGCGGTACTTGGTGGAACCTCTTTCTTCGGTGGTACAGGTTCTGTAGGTGGACTTCTGATCGGTGTTCTGATCATCGGACTTATTTCAAATGGATTAAACTTAATGCATGTCAACTCTTATTGGCAGTTTGTATTAAAGGGAATTATCATCATCGCAGCAGTTTATGTTGATATGGTGAAACAGAAAAAACAGAACGCAGCAAAATAATCATATAAATTCAAAAAGGAGACTAAACAAATGGACAGCAAGAAGAAAAAAGAGTTGGAGTTATGGGCTGCAAAAATTCGTAAAACAGCTTTGCAGACAATCCAGACTGCAGGTTCCGGACATATTGGAGGATCTTTCTCCATCTGTGATATTATGTCAGTACTGTATTTCGACAAAATGAATGTAGATCCGGCAAACCCGGACAAGCCAGACCGTGACAGACTTGTTCTTTCCAAAGGACACTGCTCACCGGCAATGTATGCAACATTAGCTCTCAAGGGATTTTTCCCGGTAGAACATCTTTCTACATTCCGTAAACTGGACAGTGATCTTTCCGGACATGTAGAGATTCATGTGCCAGGTGTTGATATGTCTGCGGGTTCTCTTGGACAGGGACTTTCCACGGCTCTTGGAATGGCTATGTATGCAAAAGCAAATAAGACTGGAAACCGTGTATTCTGTATCATGGGAGATGGTGAAATTCAGGAAGGCCAGGTTTGGGAAGCTGCTATGTGTGCAGGCTTCTATAAAGCTGATAATCTGATCGCATTTGTAGATAATAACAATCTTCAGCTGGATGGCTCTCTGGAAGAAGTTATGTCTCCATACCCGATCGGTGACAAATTCAAAGCATTTGGCTGGAATGTGATCGAAATCGACGGACATGATGTAGAGCAGATCGCAGACGCTGTAGAGCTTGCTTCTGTAGTAACCGGAAAACCTACTGCAATCGTAGCACATACTATTAAAGGCAAAGGCGTTTCCTTATTTGAAAATAATGTTGACTTCCACGGCGGACAGCCAAAACCGGAACAGTGGCCGGCATGTTTTGCTGAATTGGATGCTAGACTTGCGGAACTGGAGGACTGATAAAATGGGAGAGAATATTTCAACAAGAGTAGCATATGGACGTGCATTAGCTGAATTTGGTGCAGATGAGAACATCTATGTATTTGACGCAGACTTAAAGAAATGCACCATGACACTTTATTTTTCAGAGAAATATCCGGAACGTTTTTACAACATCGGTATTGCTGAGGCAAACATGGTAGATGTTGCAGCTGGTTTTGCAACATGTGGAGCAACTGCTCTGGTACATACATTCGCTATTTTTGCAGCAGGCCGTGTTTATGACCAGGTAAGAAACAATGTCTGCTATCCAGGATTAAATGTAAAGGTAGTAGGAAGCCACGCTGGCCTTACAGTTGGTGAGGATGGTGCAACCCATCAGGCTCTTGAGGACATCAGCCTTATGCGTACAATTCCGGGAATGACTGTAATTGTTCCATGTGACGCAAATGAGACTCGTCTTGCAACAAAGGCTATGCTTGATTTCCAGGGACCATGCTATTTCCGTACAGGGCGTCCGGCAGTTGAGTGTGTAACTGATACAATTGAGAATTACTCATTCGAGATTGGCAAAGGCGTACAGCTGAAAGATGGTAAAGACGTTACAATCATTGCATGTGGCCTTATGGTTCAGGAAGCTCTGAAAGCACAGAAACTTCTGGAGGCTGAGGGAATCAGTGCAAGAGTTATTGATATGCATACAATTAAACCGATTGACCGTGATATCATTCTCAAAGCAGCAGAAGAGACCGGTGCAATTGTTACAGCAGAAGAGCACAATGTGATCGGCGGACTTGGAGCAGCTGTTGCAGAAGTTCTGGTTCAGAACAAGAGTATTCCGACTGAGTTTGTTGGAGTTCAGGATACATTTGGACATTCCGCTTCTCCGGCAGAACTGCTGAAACATTACGGATTAACCCCTGAGAATATTGCTGAGAAAGCAAAGAAAGCAATTTCCAGAAAATAATTACAGGAAAGAAACGGTTAAGCAAATGGCAGAAAGTTATGTAATTGGAGTTGACTTCGGAAGTGATTCTGTTCGTGTGCTTATTGTAAATACAGAGACTGGGGAAAATGTTGGACAGGGTGTTGCCTGTTATCCACGTTGGAAAGCTGGACTCTATCAGCATCCGGAGCACAGCATTTTCCGCCAGCATCCATTAGATTATCTGGAATCTTTGGAAAAATGCATTACGACAGCACTGGCAGAGCTTACCGAAGAGCAGAAAGATCATGTGATTGGAATTGGAGTGGACACTACTGGTTCCACTCCGGTTCCGGTAGATAAAAATGGAACTCCGCTGGCGCTGCTTGATGAGTTTGCAGAGAATGAAAACGCCATGTTTTTCCTCTGGAAGGATCACGCTGCAGCTGCTGAGGCGGACGAGATAAACAAGTTATTCAGAAACAACAGTGAGAATGACTATACCAAATACCAGGGAGATTACAGTGCGGAATGGTACTGGGCAAAAATCCTTTATGCAGTGAGACATGATGAAGCAATCCGCCAGGCAGCTTATACCTGGGAGGAGCATTGTGACTGGATGACTGGTATTCTTTGCGGGGAAACAAGACCGGAGAAAATTTACCACAGTGCGTGTGCAGCTGGTCATAAGGCTTTGTGGCACAGCGAGTGGAACGGTCTGCCGGCAGCTTCTGTTCTGGAACAGCTAGATCCGTATCTGGTACAGGTTCGCGAGCGGTATGGAAATGCACCGCAGCCGTCTACTGTGAAGGTTGGAACTCTTTGTCCGGAATGGGCTAAGAAACTGGGATTAAAAGAGAGTACTGTGATTTCAGGAAGCTCTTTTGATGCTCATGCAGGCGCTGTGGGTGCTGGTATTCAGAAGAAGACTTTTGTATGTACGATGGGAACTTCTTGTGTGGATATGTTCGTGGAGAAGCCGGAGAACCTGAAGGGAAAAGATATTCAGGCGTACTGTGGACAGGCTGAGAATTCCATTTTGCCTGGATACGTAGGCGTGGAGACCGGACAGGCGGCTTTTGGAGATATATTTGCATGGTTTAAGAGGCTGTTGGAGTGGCCGCTGGCAGAACTTGCAGCTGATGAGAATTCTGGTATTTCAGATGAACTATACAAAAAAGTCGAAGATCGGATTTTGATTATGCTGCAGAAGAAGGCGGAAGAACTTCCGGAAGAGCCATTCCCAATTGCACTGGACTGGTTTAATGGGCGCCGTTATCCAAATACAGACGATTTCCAGAGATCTGCCATTTCCGGATTATCGCTGGGAATGGATGCGCCGTATCTCTACCGCAGTCTTGTGTTTGGAGCCGTATGTGGTCTGTACCGTCTGATTGAAGGTTTCGAGAAACAGGAAATTGATATTGAAAAGGTGATCGCGGTAGGTGGAATTTCCAAGAAATCACCTTATGTTATGCAGATGTTGTCTGACTTAAGCGGACGTGAGATACACATTCTGGACAGTGACCAGACATGTGCACAGGGAGCCGCTATGTATGCCGCTGTGGGAGCTGGAATTTACGAGACATTGGAAGTGGCAGCAGAGCATATGGCAGCGAAATGTATTAAGATTTGCAAACCGGATTCTGAGAAGAAAGACTGGTATAAGAAACATTACCAGGAGTATCTGAAACTGGCAGAAGCGGTTAATAAATTAAGCTGAAGATAGAAATTGCTATAAAATTTTGAAAAAACCTCAGAAAAATGTAGGCTGGTGTTCACCGAAAGGTGGCACCGCCTACATTTTTCTGTCCAGTGGATAATCAAAGCTCTTGAGGGTCTGGTGAGAACCAGACCCTTTAATGGAAGCTGTTATTTTGCCACTACATAATTGGTTTCCTCCAGCTCATCGGAAGCTAACATTTCCAATAAGCGGAACGCTGGACCGGAAGGATGAGTCCGTCCTCCTTCCCAGGCCTCAACTGTTTTTTTGGATACGCCCATATATGCAGCAAAAACACTTTGCGTCATTCCTGCTTTCATCCTGATGTCTCGGATTTCTGCACTGGAATATTCCTTTACAGGTGCAATCGTATAAGTCTTAATACGTGCAGTGCCTTGACCTTTTTCATATGCAATTGCTTCTTGCAAGCCTTGCTTTAAATCATCAAATAATGTACTCATAAAGATCAACTCCTGTTCTTGGCAGCCTCATTTTTTTAAGATTTTACCAATTTTCTAAGCACATTTTTCTCTTCTGTAGAAAGATTTTCCTGCTCCTTTTTTTCAAACGCTGTAATCAGATAAAGCATTTCATATTCTGCAAAATCTGTATAACAGACACGTACACTTCCGCTTTTCCCTTTATTTTCAAGAGGAAAACAAACTTTACGGATTCCACCAGTTCCTTCCATAACAGGACCGGATTCTGGATCCTTTAATAACATGATTTGCAAAGAACGCAAATCATTATCATTAAGACCAATTTCTTTCCAGCGTTTGGTAAAAAGGGGAACTTCAATAAAAGTTCTTGTCATTAGTATCCACCTTTCTATCAGTTATATTACCATACTACACCCTATTTTATAGGGCGTCAACTGAAAATTCATGAATTAAAACTTTGAATAACTGTGCGTCGCATTCTCGTTACTTCAGTGATGAGTTATGCGCACTATTTTTTTGAAGATAGAGTTAGGGACTTGTTTTATGCGGCTGTTTTATAATATCACAAAATCAAGAAAAAGAGAATGGAGCTTGTGAAACTATTTTTTACAAAAAACTAATTTTTTGACACATTTTTATAACAAAAATGACTATCAGATTACTCGTGCAAATGGTAAATTATAGTCAAATAAAACAAACGTGATTCTTAAATGAAAGGAGAATTAAAACATGAAAAAGAAAATGGTATGCATCTTAATGGCAGGCGTTATGGCCTCACTTGTACCGGCACAGATGGTCTTCGCAGAGGGCGACGGCGGAGAGAAAACAGTTGTAAAATTCCAGACCTGGAACCCAGGGGATGAGGAATATACACATGCAATGCTGGAGAAATTCGAAGAGGAGCATCCGGACATTCAGATTGATTATACTTTTATGCCGTATACAGATCATGTAGAGAAGCTGAAAGTTGATCTTTCAGCAGGAGATGCTGCAGATGTTTATGGAGTTCAGACCGGAGCAATGTATAAAGAATTCCGTGACTTCGAAGAAGATCTGACCCCATATATGGCTGAGAAATACGGTGATGACTGGACCTCTAATTTCAATGAATATGCAATGTCCCTTCTTCAGGGTGATGACGGCGAATATTACGCAGTTCCTCTGGGACTCAGCTATGCCGGATATGTATGGGCAAACATGTCTTACTTTGATAAATATAATCTGGAGCTTCCGACCAACTATGATGAACTGAAAGAAGTATGCCAGACATTCCGTGACAATGGTGAATATCCTCTGGTAATTGGAGCAAAAGATTCCTGGATCAACATTGATACCTGGATGAATATTGCAGCTGATATTAATACTGAGAAGCTGTATTCCGCAATTGAAGGCGAGACTCCATTTACAGATGAGGACCTGGTTCAGTCCTTCCAGATCTGGCAGAACTGCTTTACAGACAGTGTTTTCCAGGATGGAGCACTTGGCGTAGGAATGTATACAGATTCCACTGATATGTACCAGAAGGAAGGTTCCATTCCTATGATTCTCAATGGTTCCTGGGCACTTGGCGCTTACATGGATAGTGATGAGCAGAGCCAGGAAGTTTATAACAGTGAAGGTGCAAACCATAAGATATTCTTAATGGATTGGAATAACGATGGAAAGATTGCACCAGTGGAAGAAGCTGTTGATGTATCTCTGGCAATCAACAATCAGTCCAAGGTTAAAGATGCTGCATGGACATTTGTTGACTGGATGATTCATGAAGGCGCAGATACTCTTGTAAACGGACAGTTACAGTACATGCCGGCACGTAACGACATGGAGCTTAATGTAGAAGGTCTGAACGAGAATGGTACTGAAAATCTTGAATACTGTGTAGAGCAGGGTAAAAATAATGTAGGCGGATACAGAGAAATGGCTTATGCAGAGCTGAAAGAGACAATCAGCAATGAGCTTACAGAACTTGCTCTGGGAGATGTTACACCAGAAGAGGCAGCAGAGACGATTGAAGCAGCTTCCCAGGCACAGGAAAGATAAATTTTATTAAGTATAAAAAGGCTGCCCTCACTTTGGGCAGCCTTTTATAAAAAAGGAGGAAAATCATGGCCTCAGCTCGAAAAAGGAAAGATTGCTTTACCAGCTTTCTGTTTGTACTTCCCCTTTTGGCATTGTTTCTTGTTTTTTTTGCTTATCCTATTATTTATAACATTGTCATCAGCTTCTATGACTGGAATGGAATCAGCGTAGAAAAAGTTTTCGTAGGTTTCGCAAACTACAAAAAGCTCTGGGCTGATCCTGTAATGCAGAAAACATTTCGAAATTTTGTCATTATTGCAATAACCACTACGGTTGTTCAGTCAGCACTTGGACTTATGCTGGCATCCTTTTTCATCAGAAAGATAAAGTTTTCCGGGTTCTATAAAATCCTTTTTTATCTTCCGGCAATCTGTACCTCCACAATTGTTGGTACTGTATTTTCGAAAATTTTCGAAACAAACCGTGGTTACCTGAATGTGATCCTGCGGGCACTTCATCTGGATTTTCTCTGTCAGCAATGGCTTGCAACACCGAAGACCGCACTTGCATGTCTTTTGTTCGTAAATATCTGGCAGTGGACCGGTTATAGTATGTTGATGTATTACACCAACATGCTGAACATTCCACAGGATCTTTATGAGTCAGCGACTATTGATGGTGCAGGCAGCTTTAAACAGTTTATTTACATAACTTTCCCACTTCTTCGCGGTACTCACATTACCCTGATTATTTTGGACATTCTGGGTGCGCTGAAGTTTTTCGATCTTTCTTATGTATTGACTGATGGTGGACCGGCACATGCTACTGAGACTTTTTCTACATATATATATACGAAATCATTTAGTACGTTTCAACAGGGACAGGCTTCCACCATTGTTGTATTTATGTTTTTGATTGCTATGGTGCTGACCGTTATTCAGTTGAAAATCTATTATAAAAAAGACAGGAAGGAGATGAACTAGCCGATGAAAAATTCACTATCTTATAAAATAGTTACTCAGGTTATCTGTGTGATTCTGCTGGTTATCTTAGTCTTTCCACTGTATTTGATGGTAGAAAAGTCCCTGGCAGTTAATGGACTTGGAAACTATACAAAAGTATTTGAGTATTTCAACTTGCTTCCTAATATTATTACAAGTATTATTGTGGTAGGAGGAACGCTTATTGTTGTCTCAATTGTAGTTTCCATGGCAGCATACGCATTTTCCAAACTGGAATTTCCACATAAGCAGGCTGTTTATTATCTGATTCTTACAGGTATGATGATCCCTACATCTGCATTAATCTTTCCGCTTTATCAGATCGTAAGGGGACTTCATCTGAACAATACCGGATGGTCATTGGTATTTCCATATGCTACGGCAAGTGCCTGCTTTAATCTTATGGTTCTGACCAACTACTACAATGCATTGCCGGATGAACTGATCGATGCAGCGAAAATCGATGGTGCAAATAAATGGACTACATTTATACAGATCATGCTTCCAATTGCAAAACCAGGTCTTGTTTTTGTACTGATCCAGACCTTTTTATCTGCATGGAATGAACTTCAGATGGCGATCATTTTCGTTAATGATACTTCGAAACAGCCGCTTTCTGTTGTGCCGCTTCGGTTTGCACAGACAACTTCCAGTTCCGGCTTTACTATTAATAACCTGTTTGCAGCGTGTATTATCTGTCTTTTGCCGATTGCGGTTTTCTATATCTTTGCATCCCGGCAGCTGATGGCAGGACTTACTGCAGGAGCTGTGAAGGGTTAAGCTAAAGGACGGCCTGTTTTATGAAAAAAAATTCTTCGCACAAAACGCTTAGTATTGTGAAACGTATCAGCATTACGAATATTGGAATCTTTATCATTGCCTGTATCTTAAGTATTGTGGCAACTTTAAAGCTGAATGTGGAGTACCATATTGACCGGGATGCACAGATGATGAAGGTCTATATTTCCAATACTCTAAGTTCGATTGATAATACTCTGAAAGATATGGGAAGGGTTTCGCTGATCGCGTTTTCCGATCAGACGGTGCAGGATATTCTGAAAGGTACTGATTATTCTTTTGATGAGAAAATGGAGAACGAAGAGTATCTTAAAAAACTCTATTCTTCTATGATTTCAATCAGGGATGATGTGCGGGGAATTTATATTTTTAATAATGAGGATATGGTGTTTTACAGTGATACCTGGAATCCATTTTTGGGATTTGACTGGAATGTAGAATCTTTTTTTCAAGATGTAAAGATAAATTCTGACCTTTCTACAAATATTTCGGGATGCCATATGTATGTGGGTACGCTGCCTGAGGGATTTAACTACACACAGACTTATACAAAGAACATTTTCCAGGAGAATAATATTTATCTGGTCCGTCCCATTCGCAGCTTTTCACCGTTCGAAGTTATCGGTTACATTGCACTGCGTACGCCTATCCTTACTTTACAGAAAATATGCAGCAATTATCTGGAAGATAATATTTCCTATATTGTTGCTGATGAAAATAATAATGTTGCATGCAGTTCTAACGAGAAAATTATTAGCAATAATCTCGAGGACATTTATCCAGAGCTTCTGGAACAGGTGAATGGTGCAAAAGGATCTTTTAGCCTGATTCTGAATCAGGAAAAGTATCTCTGTGCCTACCAGCGTTCTGATTACAGCAATATGCTTCTGATCACGCTGAAAAATTATGATTCTATTTATGATGAACTGAGCATTCTGGTGATAACCTGTATTGTGATCACGGTGATGAGTGCGCTTTTTGTATTGTTCTGTGCATATGGTTTTACCAGAAAAAATCTGAAAAGGCTTACGGATTTTTCGTTGGATATTCAGAATTTCCAGCCTGGAGATCTTACAAGACAGTATGATGTGGGATATATGGATGAGGTTGGCGTACTGAAGGATTCCTTTAATAAAATGATTCGCCGCCTGAACGATCTGGTCATTTCGGAGTATCAGGCAAAGGATGAGCTTCAGAAAGCGGAAATTTCTGAGCAGAAAATGGCAATGCTGTATCTGAAGCAGCAGATCAATCCTCATTTTCTTTATAATACACTGGATATGATCCGTTTGAAAGCTGCTATTAATAAGGATACGGAAGTGTCTCAGATGCTGATGAAGCTGGTGAGCTTTTACCGTTTAAGTACCAAGGTGTATGATTCTATGGTGGCAGTGCGCAAAGAGGTAGAAATGCTGGATGCTTATATGAGTCTGATGTGCTATCGGTATTCAGATATTATATATCGTTCAGAAATTGAACCTGGGGCATTGGATATAGAGATTCCCAACTTTATTCTTCAGCCGCTGCTGGAAAACGGTCTGATGCATGGGTTGAAGGACAGGCGGTATCAGGGAACGATCATTCTTAAAATATATAGAAATGAGCAGGACAAAAATGAACTGAACATCTGGCTGATCGATGATGGAATAGGAATTCCAGATGACAAAATGGCAGAGTTGAATGCGTATAATGCAAAGGACAGTGAAGCTCTTTATCGTGTGCAGACCAGAACTGAGGGTGACCGTACCCACCTGGGTGTTATCAATGTGATCAGCCGTCTGAAGCTTTATTATCAGGAGAATGCGGAAGTGATCTATATGCGGAACGAGACTGGAGGAACTACTGTAAAAATTAAGATTAAGACAGCGAGTGAGGAGACATGAATAATTGCAGAGTACTTTTAGCAGATGATGAGGCCGCGATCCTGGAAGGGTATAAATTACTTTTCGACTGGGAGAAATATCAGTGTGAGGTTGTGGGGACTGCCATGGATGGACGTGAGGCAGTGGAGAAAGCCCGTGAGTTAAAGCCAGATATTGTAATTATGGATATCAATCTTCCGAAGCTTAACGGGCTGGAAGCCATACGTGCCATTCAGGAGACTGCTCCGGCAGATCATCCCATTTACATGATCGTAGTTACCGGGTATGATGAATTCTCTTATTGCCAGGAGGCACTAAGGCTTCGAGTTTCGGATTTCCTTTTGAAGCCAATTGATTTTGATGCTTTTGGTGAAGTGATAGAGGGTGTTGTGAAAAAGGTAATGGAGAATCCTAACCGTCAGGTGGTTCTGTCAGATACCCTGAAAAAGATTGTGGACTATGTAAATGAAAATCTTTCTGATGAAGATATGCGGCTTACATTGCTTGCAGAAAATATGAATATGAATCCGAATTACATCAGCCAGTTGTTTAAAAAAGAGCTGGGATGTGGATATCATGCCTACCTGAACCAGGTTCGTGTGGAAAAGGCGAAAAAATATCTGAGACAGACCAACGAACCGATTACTGTTGTAGCAGAATTAGTGGGGTTCAGTGATTATCGTATTTTTACGAAAATATTTAAGGGGATTGTGGGAGTTACTCCCTCGCAGTTCCGAAAATAAAATATATGGGAGGTAAGATTATGGTTTTAAAATTAAACGAGTTCCGTGACAAACTGGCTGGATGCTGGGCAGGAAAAAATGTAGGCGGTGTTCTTGGTGCACCTTTTGAGTGTAAGAGAATGGTTCCTGATGTGGATTTCTATATCCAGGATCTTTCCATGGGACCACCTGCAAATGATGATCTGGATCTTCAGATTGTATGGCTGGCAGCAGTTGAGCGCTACGGCAGAAATGTAAATGCGTCTATCCTTGGTGAGTACTGGTTGTCCTATGTAATCCCGAACTGGGTTGAGTATGGAACTGGCAAGGCGAACCTTAAGGCAGGAATTGTTCCGCCTATGTGTGGTGATGTTGACAATACTTATAAGAACAGCAATGGCTGCTGGATCCGTTCTGAGCTTTGGGCGTGCCTGGCACCTGGACATCCGGAAATTGCAACCAGATATGCATTTGAGGATGCAATTGTCGATCATGCAAACGAGGGAATGTATGGTGAAATTTTCACATCTGCGCTTCAGAGTGCGGCGTTTGCAGAAAGTGACCGTGAAAAACTGATCGATATCGGACTTTCTTATATTCCGGAGGACTGCGCTGTTGCAAGAGCAATCCGTAAAACTGTAGAATGCTACCATAATGGAATTGATTATCTGGAAGCAAGAAAAATCGTGCATAATACTGCTCCGGGAACCTTTGGTATTCAGGAGTACAAGCTGAGTGAGATTCCAAAGGAAAACAATGAGGGAATGGAGATTGGAGAGCCTGGCTTTGATGCACCGGAAAACGTTGCCTTTGTAGTACTTGGTCTTCTCTACGGAGAAGGTGATTTTGGAAAGAGTCTTATTATTGCCAATAACTGCGGTGAAGATACGGACTGTACCTGTGCAACTCTTGGCGCACTTCTGGGTATTATTTATGGTGCTTCTGGACTTCCGGAGAAATGGACAAAACCACTTGATGACAAAATTGTAACCATGTGTATTGATAAAACAAGTCATGGAATCTGGGTTCCGGATACGGCGACAGAGCTGGCTGAGCGTATTCTTCGTGTAGTTCCGGGATTTCTGGGACAGGATCTCTGCGATGCTTTTGCAGAGGGCGGAATGACCATTGAGTGCCTGGAAAAAGATGCTCTGTTCTGCAATAAGACAACAGATTATCTGCCATTGATCAATGGAAACGGAAAATCAGAGGAATTGCCGATCCGTGATCTGTGTGCTCTTTCTTCCTATGTGGCAAGATATCAGTTCCCCGCATTTAGTGTTATGGTGGATTATGAGGACTCTGTTTTCTTTACACCTGGCGAGAACAGAAAGTTTAAGATTAAGGTTGTAAATTCCAATACCATGAGAGAGCAGCAGTGGGTAAAAATCAGGCTGTATCTTCCGGAAGGAGTTACTGCTGTGGGTGCATCTACAGCGGAGCTGCCATTGAATAACCTGTATCTTTCCTGTGCGGAAAAAGAATTTGAAATCAGTACAGAGGGCTTTAGTGACAGCCGGCTGGAGCTGATCGTGGATGTTTCCCTTACAGGAAGACATTCAAACGGACCTGTGAAGGTTGTTCTTTTTGCAGGAAAATAAGGAGAATATAGAGTATGTATATTGCAATTGACGGAGGTGGAACGAAGACAGAATATCTGCTTCTGGATAAGTATTTCCAGGTAGTGGATCACTATCTGGGCGGCTGTCTGAACCATGATCTTCTGGGAAATGGATGGGCAGATGTTTCGTTGGCTTTAAAAGCTTCCATAGATGTTTTGCTGGAGCGTAATGGTCTGACTGTTTCGGATATTGAGGCAGCAGCGGCTGGTATTTCCGGGCTGGATACTGCCAGGGATCAGCAGCAGGCTGATGCGTGTTTCTCTTCAGCTGGCATTTCCCGTTTTCTTGCGATTAACGATGGATATCTCCCCATTGCAGCCGAGAGCCCGGCTGCGTGGGGAGTTTCTCTTAATTGCGGAACCGGAATGTGCTGTGCGGCAATTGATCCTTCAGGTAACCGGATCAAACTGGCAGGAATGGATGAATGGTCAGGGGACGCAGGAGGCGGAAACTGGATTGTGATGCAGATGTATCGCAAGGTTTACGAAAACCTGATTTTAAAGGATGTTAGTACGTCGTTGGTAATGGAATATATGAAAGCAATGAATCTTGGCAGTAAGGTCGATTTTATAAATTCATGGTCAGATTTGAAAGACGGGGAGAATGCAGAATGTAAAGCTTTGCATCGTAAGATCATCCGGCTCTTTTTTGAACTTCTCGAGCGCTCTAATCCAGAGGCGCAGGCTCTTTCAAATCAGATGATAAAGTGCGCGGCATACTCCATCGATGCCGCAGTTCGGGAACTTCATTTTTTCGGTGAGAAAATTCCGGTATATCTTTCCGGCTCCATTTTGACCAAGGCTGCTTCCTTGGGGTATCTGTCGATGCTGAAGGAAGCTCTTTCCTGCATCTGTCAGGGGAAACTGGAGGTGCATATGTGCACGAAAAGACCTGTGGAAGGGGCGGTGCAGCTGCTGAAGGGATAAGAAAAAGGACAATAATATTATTATCCCAACACATTTGATTATCTCCCAAAAAGATGCTATTATTGGGAGAAAGTAAAGAAGTTTGGGAGAATGGAGTTGGAAATATATTATGAAGTTTTGCAAAATGCTGATCAAAACTGACAAGAATAGTATTAGCTGAAAAAACTGGTTGATGAGGGTGCTATGATTATACAGCAGGACATACTGGCGTTTTTGTGGAATATGGGGGAAGTTCAGATTGATGAATTTGAAGTCTTTGAGGGAAAAGAACAAAATAAAATAGAAAAACCATAGCACAGAGTGAGAATATTACAGACAGGAGCAAATGATGAATATATTTCAAAATATTTTACCATATGGCGTATTTGGAAAATCGAGAGCAATTAATGCAGAAAATCCAACAGGAGAGAAAGGAAAAGGAGGAATGGCTTCCAGTAATCTTGGAAAGGGAAGAAAGGGAAGTCCATGTCTTAAAAACATAGAACCTGGAAGTACTACTGTACTTGCGGATATTTCAGGATGTGGAGTAATTAATCACATTTGGATTACTGTGGATAATAAAACAACTGATGGAGACTGCTTTGTACTGAGGGATCTTATTTTGCGCATGTTTTGGGACGATGCCAAAAGTCCGGCAGTAGAAGTACCACTGGGTGATTTTTTTTGCTGTGGGTTCGGAAAAGAATGTTATATTAATTCCTACCCAATAGTAGTTGCACCATCAAGAGGCTTGAATTCTTATTTTTCAATGCCATTTAGGAAAAAAGCCAGAATTGAGCTGGTTAGTCAACATAAAAATGTAATCCCTGCGTTTTTCTATCAGATTGATTACTGTCTTTATGATACATTGCCAGATACCATGTTATATTTTTTCGCAAAATGGAACAGAGAATCTGTAACTGTTAAAAAGAAAGATTATACGATTTTGGATAATGTATATGGAAAGGGAATTTATGTAGGAACCTATCTGGCACTACAGACATTGGAAAGATATTGGTGGGGAGAAGGAGAAGTAAAATTTTATTTGGATGGTGATGAGGAATATCCTACCATCTGTGGAACTGGAATGGAAGACTATGTAGGAGGATCCTGGAGCTTTGCAAAAGAGAACCAGGAAAAAATGACAGAGCAGACGTATTCGACTCCATTTCTGGGATATCCTTATTATTCTAATCATGATGATTTAACAGTTCATCCGTATCATAATGATGACTGTCCACCAATGCGTGGAATGTATAGATTTCATATTCCGGATCCGATTTATTTCCAGCAGAATATTAAAGTAACGGTTCAGCAGATTGGAATGTCTCATAATGGGTTATTTGAACGTCAGGATGATGTTTCAAGTGTAGCTTACTGGTATCAGGAAGACAGGGAGATGTCAAAATATTGTCCATTGCCGCCGAAGGAAGAAAGATGGCCGAGGTAGAATAATTATGGAACAAGCTCTTGACAGAGCCCTCAAAAGATCAGAAATTAAAGAGTATAAGTTTTAAATTCAGAGGTGCATATGTGCACGAAAAGACCTATGGAGGGGGCAGTGCAGTTGCTGAAAGGGTGTATATTATTATCTACGGTCTAAAGCCAGCGCCTTAAGGCGCTGGCTTAGCATTCAAGGCTCGTAGGGCGACTAAAAATTATTTTACCACTACATAATTGGTTCTCTCCGGATTATCAGAAGCTAATACTTCCAATAAACGGAATGCCGGACCGGAAGGATGCGTTCGTCCTCCCTCCCAGGCCTCGACTGTTTTCTTGGATACGCCCATATATGCAGCAAAAACACTTTGCGTCATTCCTGCTTTCATTCTGATGTCCCGGATTTCTGCACTGGAATATTCCTTTACAGGTGCAATCGTATAAGTCTTAATACGTGCAGTGCCCTGACCTTTTTCATATGCAATTGCTTCTTGCAAGCCTTGCTTTAAATCATCAAATAATGTACTCATAAAAATCAACTCCTATTTTTGGCAGCCTCATTTTTTAAAGATTTTACCAATTTTCTAAGCACATTTTTTTCTTCTGTAGAAAGATTTTCCTGCTCCTTTTTTTCAAACGCTGTAATAAGATAAAGCATTTCATATTCTGCAAAATCTGTATAACAGACACGTACACTTCCGCTTTTTCCTTTATTTTCAAGAGGAAAACGAACTTTACGGATTCCACCAGTCCCTTCCATAACAGGACCGGATTCAGGGTCTTTTAATAACATGATTTGCAAAGAATGCAAATCATTATCATCAAGCCCAATTTCCTTCCAGCGTTTGGTAAAAAGTGGAACTTCAATAAAAGTTCTCGTCATTAGTATCCACCTTTCTATCATTTCTACTATTATATTACGCCCTATTTTATAGGGTGTCAACTTAAAATCTACTGAGTAATACGCTGATGATGGTACGGGTGATTTAGGCGAATGTTATTTATTCCGATATGAGGCTTTTTATCTTTGTAAATATCAGAGCTATCATCAATATCAAAAGGTACAGAAATATGATTGTGATGGAAGATGTTTTTTGCTTTAGAGCAAAGAGGGAATGGCAGAAATTGCATTTTATATATAGCATATATGAGAATATTATAGTATACTTATTGTATACAAAGCCAATGTTAATGCGAGGAAGAATGGAGCTGATCAAATGAATATTATATGTTTTCATAATCCAGATGAGGAGAATGGCTATTTAAGTAATTGGTATCTATCTCAATTTAGTATAAATGGAATTCAATTTTCTTCTATGGAACAATATATGATGTATAAAAAGGCGGTTTGCTTTAAAGATGATGATATTGCGAAAAAAATATTGGGTTCCACAGATGTGGCAAGGATAAAGGCACTTGGACGGCTAGTTAGAAATTATAATGATAGTTATTGGAGCGGAATAAGACAGATCGTTGTTTATGAAGGATTATTGGCAAAATTTAAGCAGAATGAGGATTTAATTTAAAAAGAAAGCTGCTGGGGACGGGGAATAATGTACTGGCAGAATGTGCGGTAAGAGATCAAATATGGGGAATTGGATTATCCATGAAAAATCCTGATCGATTTGAACCTGAGAACTGGAATGGACAAAATTTACTGGGATATGCATTAATGATGGTACGGGAAAGCCTATAGATATACGACCTGTAATGTCTATTGTTTTTTATATTCATTAAAGTCAGCTCCTTAACACCGATGGAGCAGCAGGAATCCATGTTTGCGGCTTTATGTTGCATTAGTGGGCAGATCAAAGAGAGATTGTTTATTCTTTTAAATGGAGAATGCCCTATGTGTCCTATGGAACCAGATATTCTGATCACGGATGCGATTCGTTATAATCATAATGCCAGATACTCTTTTATGACAATTGATGATTTTATTGACATGGGGCTTAGATCATCAGATGAGAAAAAGTATTATATTGAAAACCTGTGCGTCGCATTCTCGTTACTTCAGTGATGAGTTAGGGCAATTTACCTGGATGTAGAAGACATGGAAACCGGGGAACATATTTTCTGAAAATAATATGAAAAATTGATTGAAAAATATCACAGAATAAAATATACTACTTATGAGTATGCTACTCGTGAGTAGTATATTTTGCTTGAGTTGCTTATGATTTAACAACGAGGAGGCTGCTTATGATAGGGAGATTAGACGAGCTAAATCAATTAGAGCGATTTTATAATAGTTCCAAATTTGAATTTCTGACAATGTATGGAAGACGTAGAATTGGTAAAACAACTATATTAAGAGAATTTGCAGGCAGGCATAAAGCCCTGTTTTTTTCTGCACAGGAGAAGAATGATTCTTTGAATCTTCTGGACTTTTCCAAGATGGTGCAAACATTTTTCGAAGGCTCTTTTATATCTTCTTTTCAAAATTGGGAAGCTGCATTTGAATATATTACAGGAAAAATTTCAGACAAAAAATTAGTATTGATTATTGATGAGTTTCCTTTTCTGGCAGAACCGAATCCTTCAATTAAGAGTATTTTGCAGCATACTATCGACCATGTCTGGAAAGGAAAAAACATTTTTCTTATATTATGTGGATCCAGTGTTAGTTTTATGCTAAATGACGTTATGGGATATAAAAGTCCGTTATATGGCAGAATTACTGGAAATATGGAAGTAAAGCCTTTCGATTATTTGGAAAGTGCGGAATTTTTCCCAAATTATAGTAAAACAGAGAAAGCGATTGCTTATGGAATTCTGGGCGGTGTTCCAAGATATCTGGAGGCGTTTTCCTCTGAGATTTCACTGGAGGAAAATATAAAAAATAATCTGCTTATGGAAGGGGCCTTTTTGAATGATGAACCCCAGACACTTTTGAGGATTGAATTAAGAGAGCCTTCAGTATACAATTCCATTTTAGAGGCGATTTCTAATGGATGTAATAAGGTTTGTGAGATTGCAGACCGAATCCATGAAGAGAAAAGCAAGTGCAGCAAATACATGCTTACATTGCAGACCTTGCGACTGATTGAGAAGTGTGTTCCCTGTACTGAGCCAGAAACAAGTAAAAAAGGGATTTATGAAATAACAGATAATTATTATAAGTTCTGGTATCGATTCCTTTTTACAAATCAGAATTATTATTCCATGCTGGGTCTGGAGCTTTCCTGCGAAGAGATTCTGGAAAATGTGAATGATTATATGGGACCTGTTTTTGAAAAAATATGTGAACAATATCTGATTCGGGCTGCGCGTGCGAAGAAACTTCCGTTTATTCCATATAAAATGGGAAAATGGTGGGGGAATAATCCATTGATAAAAGCGCAGGATGATGTTGATATACTTGCGTTTGATAAAACGGGAAAGAAAGTGTTGCTCTGTGAATGTAAGTTTCGAAATAAACCAATGCCTATGGAAGAGTATGATGACCTGGTTATGGCTGCAGAAATGTTTAAAAATGCAGAGGAAAAGTATCTTATGTTTTTTAGCAAATCTGGTTTCACAGAGTCAGTAAAGGAAAGGGCGGTGCGAGAAAACGCGGTGCTGCTTACAATCGAAGACTTGTATTAGAGTCTTTTTCAGACCCGCTCTAAGGAGTATAAAGAATGAACAGAAAAAACTTTCTGAAAAATAAGAAAATCAACTGGATCAAAGTGATTATCCAGATATTGTCCTTCGCTTTAATTCCGGGCTTATTTGAAGGGGAATTTGCAGCTGTGGGAAATATTGTTTCCTGCATATACAAGGGAAATATTTCCTGGGAAAGTGTGAAGTATTCTGTATGGATGCTGGTGGCAACTGTGCCGGCAACAGTACTTGTGGGAAGGTTTTTCTGCGGATTTTTCTGCAGCTTTGGGGCAGTGCAGGATTTGTTATGGTTTGGCTCACATAGATTGCGGGCATTATTTCCGGGAAAAAGAAATCTGAAAAAGGCTGATCGGATATTCAGATTTGCCAAGTATGCAGTGCTTTTTTACTTTATAATATTCGTATGGAGTGGCGTAACAGCTGTGAAAACAGCCGGCCTGTGGCAGGTGTTTGGGCAGTATGTTTCATTTGGTCACTGGCCGGGACTGAAGCCTTTGCTTTCTGTTGGAGGAATTCTGCTTCTTGTGATCTTTATCGGCTCACTGTTTGTGCAGAGATTTTTTTGCAGATATTTTTGCCCTATGGGAGCAATTTATTCACTGATTTCACAGGCGTCTTTCCTGAAAATTGATAAGCCGCGGGACGGGTGCGGAAAATGTCATTTATGTACCTCGAAATGCCCCATGGGGATGGATCTTACGAAGAAAGACCGGATTGCCGGAGGAGAATGTATCAGCTGTCAGAAGTGTGTAAGCTGGTGTCCGAAAGGAAATGCGCGCTTTAGAAGCAGATATGGAGTGCTGATCGGAGTGGGCGTTACCTGTATTACAATCATGGTGTCACAGCTCTTTATAGCAGGAAATCTGGCTAGAGAGAAAATGGCAGATTCAGTGAAAAAAACGGCAGAAAATAATGCTGAAGGTAACTTTCAGAATGGTATTTACACAGGAACCGGTGAGGGCTACAGAGGCAAGGTGACGGTTACGGTAAAGGTTGCCGATGGGAAGATAACGGAGCTTGTACTGGATGATTATGCAGATGATAAGTCTTATATGGAGAGAGCGAAAAACAGGATTTTCCAGGAGATGATCAGCAGGCAGAATACAGATGTAGATGCAGTTTCCGGAGCGACTTACAGCAGTAACGGCTTGATTGAAGCTGTGAATAAAGCACTGGGAAATGAGGAAGGTGAAGGGAAGAAACCCGAACAGGAAGAATCTGAAGATAAGCAATCCTTTATAGAGGCTGGACGTTTTCAGAATCTGACAGATGGCATTTATACCGGCTCGGCCGATGCATTTCGAGGTGATGTGGAGGTTCAGGTTACAGTTGAAAAACAGAAGGTAACGGATATTTCCATTCTTTCCTATTGTGATACAGAGGAATACTTTTTCAGGGCAGCACCAGCTGTAATCGAGCAGATGAAGGCTGAGCAGAGTCTGAATGTAGACGCGGTAAGTGGAGCAACCTACAGCAGTAATGGGATTATTCATGCAGTTGCAAATGCACTGGAGATTCCGGAGGATCAGTATGCACCAAGACCTGGCAGAAATCTGACTGCAAAGAAAAAGAACCATGGGCATATTGTGAAGCATGAGATAACAAGTCAGGAAGAGTATGAGGAAAAAGTAGAGAAATATTCAAAGTGATATGGTCATCCCCCAAAAATAAAAGCTTCTGAATCAGACACAGGACTGAAAAATCCTGTATCTGTCAGAAGCTTTTATTTTTGATTTGTATCCATATTATTTTCTGCCATAGACAGATATTTATATGTGGGCAGAAAGTTAGTGCTTTTTGCCTTTCTATAGTATTGCATAAAAATACGTTCCATAATATTGGGAATCTGAGATTCAACCGGCTGAAACAGGATGATCAGATACTGCATGGAACTGTATCTGGTACAGATATCCACACGCCGGATGGTGTTTTGGATAGCCTGTTCCATATGGGAAAGTGTCTGCTCAATTTCTTCAATATGAGCGGGAGTGTCCGAAGTGGCTTCCAGTGTGAGCATTACCAGGTAGCAGCGGCTTCCGCTTCGGATAATGAGCTGTTGCATATATTCATACTGTCTGGAAAAATCCCGGTAATTCAGTTCAAGAGCACCTGCATAGCTGCCACTTTTGCGAAGCGCGTCTGCCACCTGCTGAAGATCCCTGGCAGTACCTGGTGAATCGGAAGAGGAATGACTGATCTGATGATAAAAGGAAAAGTGATTTTACCATTTTGCTTTACATTGTATAATGCCTTATCTGCTTTGGAATAACAGTCTGCAAAGGTATCGCTGGTAGTGCACATATACAAACCGGCAGACAGAGCAGCATCTTTGATTTCAGGATCAGCTTCTGCGATGGAATGGAAGTGGTGGAAAAGCCGTGTCGTTAGTTTCGACACATTTTCAGCACTTATGTCTGGCAGAAACAGAAGAAATTCATCTCCACCAAGACGACAGGCAATACCGTTGGCTGTATAGCGTGAAAGCAGGGTTCCCAGATTCCTTAAGGCGCGGTCACCGGCCATGTGTCCATAAACGTCATTGATTTTTTTCAGATTATCCATATCAAGGAAAATAAGACAGCCGTTATGTTCCTGCATGAATTCTGCAATAAGCCGCTCTCCAAGGCTTCTCATAGGAAGACCGGTCAGGAAATCATAATTCTTTGAATCCTCCTGGTTCTTTATGGTGCTGACTACTTCTGAAATGAATTTGTTAATGGTGTGGTCAGCCTCTGGTGGAGCTGTTATTTCCTGTGTGCGGATATTGTGGAGAACAACACGCTTTTCATCTAATAGCTTTAAAAATACATCTGTAATTTCCGGATCAAACTGTTTCCCGCGGTTCTTACTGATTTCCTCCCGGATCATTTCCGGAGGAAGTGCATTTCGGTAAATTCTGCGGGAATTCATGGCATCATAGCTGTCTGCCATTGCGGTGATGCGTGCATGAATGGGAATTTCGACACCGGAAAGCCCGTCTGGATATCCATTTCCATCATACCGTTCGTGATGATTTCTGGCCACTTCAACAATATGAGGGACAAAGGTAATATCCTTCAGTATTTCTGCACCGATGACGGTATGTTTTTTTATCAGATTATACTCGTCATCTGTAAGTCTGGAGGGCTTGTTTAAGATAAGATCCGGAATACCAATTTTTCCAATATCGTGAAGGTAAGCGGCATGCTTTAACTGCTGGATTTCCTCTGAAGACCATCCAAGCTCGGCTGCAATAAGTGCGGCATATTCTGCAACCCGGTAGGAATGTCCGCGGGAGTACTCGTCCTTGGCCTCGATAGTGGTGGACAAAGTCTGCATCATTTGCAGAGAAAGGATCTCTGTCTGCTTCTGTTTGCGTTCCAGTTCCTGTTGCTGGCGCTCATTCTCTATACGCTGGATGCTTCGAAGAGTCCGGACAATGTTGACAAACAGCAGAATGAGCATTCCAATGCCGATAAAAAGACCGGACAGGGATGTGACAAAATATACAGAGACGCATTCAGCTGCAACGCAAAGCAAAACGAGCAAATGAGCCAGGAGCAGAAGATGGTCTGAGGCTTTTTTTCTGTGGCGGATGTAGAGGCAGAGATGGATAAACACCATCAGGAATGTACCTATCAGTATGATCTGTCCCAGGGGGAGGGTTTCAATGTAGTCTGCAATATTTGCTATGGCCAGAATAGAGCAGACTGTAAAATCCAGTAGGGAGATTCCGATTACAATATGATAAAGTCTGCGGTGAAGCCCATTCTGTACATTGTCTGCATAAAGCAGAAGGGGAATCGGTCCAAGAAGGATCATAACGAAGCATAAGGAAGCCAGGGCAGATGAGTTTGGAATCAGCAGCTGGCGGATCTTGGACTCACCCAGCATCCAGGTTGCTCCCATTATCATGCACCAGCCAAGATATTCCATGTCAAAGCTTGTGTGGTACACAAAACCAAGGGTAAGGCTGAAAAGAATGGTGGTCAGTCCTGCAAACAGGGTGAAAAATGCGATGTAAGTGGCCTGTCCGTAATGGTTAAAGATCAGCTGCCAGATGTCAGCTTTATCTCCGCAGAAAATCTGGTTCACAACACCGGAATAGTTGGAGGTGTAGGTGGTCAGTTCAATGCGGAGCTCCTTTCCGGCATCTTCATGGGAGGTGGAGCAGAAAATGAAACGGCTGGCGGAATTTTTCCCAATCAGACGGGTTTTACTGGTGCTGTACTGCTCTCTTAAGGTGCCGTCTATGTAGATGTTTATGTCCTGCAAGGAGGAACGAATCGCTATAGATGAGGCATCAAAATCTGCCGGAAGGGTAGATGTGATGACCATGGTTTCGCCTGCGGGAACATCATAGGAACCGGGAACTGTGATTTCTTCAGTGGTGCCGTCAGACTTTTCCCAGGTAAAGGTTCCGGGATAGAGGAGGGACGGAGAGTTTCCACTGACAGTTCTTTCATCAGCACCGAAAAACTGCATGAAAATGAACCATCCAAGAATGGCGAGCATCAGAAAATAGAAAATGTATCTTGGTCCCTGGCGGGCAGGGGATTTCTCCTTGGTCATGGTAATTCTCCTTGTATGTGAGTGGTGTTAAATTTTTGTGGTTGTTAATTGTATTATACTATATGCGAAGAGATTCATCAAAACATTATTATTCATAATGGTTGGAAAATTTATATGGAAGGTATTTTTTAAAATCTTTCACAAATCTGACCGTTTCGGTATACGAAATTCTAATAAAGTGGTATAGTTAATCTAAATAAGCTTTACAAAAATATGTGGCGTTTGGGCTGAGTTGAGAAAAATTGTGTCAGAAAACATATGAAGTACGGGGGAAAATATGGATATTTTAGTTGTGATTGATATGCAGAATGATTTTATTGACGGAGCGCTTGGAACATCGGAGGCGGAAGCGATTGTGCCTAATGTGGTGGACAGAGTGAAGAATTTCAATGGTCTTGTGCTGGCGACCAGGGATACTCACGGCGGGGATTATCTGCAGACCCAGGAGGGCAGAATGCTTCCTGTAGAGCACTGCATCCGCGGCACCTACGGCTGGGAGATCCGGGAGGAGATTGCAGAGCTTCTGGAGTCCGGACCCATTGATAAGCCAACCTTTGGCAGCGAAACTCTGGGAAAAGTCCTGAAAGAATTTAATAAATCAGAGACCATTGACAGCATTACACTGGTCGGGCTTTGCACAGATATCTGCGTGATTTCCAACGCTATGCTGCTGAAAGCATTTTTGCCGGAGGTACCGATCATGGTAGATTCTCTTTGCTGCGCCGGAGTGACGCCGGAGAGCCATGAGCGGGCGCTGGAAGCGATGAAAGCCTGCCAGATAGAAGTCCTTTAGGGAGTAATGAGAAAACAGAATCTGGAAGTGGTTGCTTAAGAAAAAATGCCGCAAAGTCACAGGAAATGGTGATTTTGTGGCATTTTCGTTTTTTCTGCGCCGAAAGAAAACTTATTTTCTCATATTTCCATCAAAATCACATGATACTATATTAAAGTAAATTGTGGCTTCTGTCTGATAGGAAACCGCAACGATTTACAGAGCATTGAAGCCTGTTTGAAATACAGAAAGCCTTTTTCAGACACGTTCTAGCGACAGGCTTTAAGAGAGAGGAAAGAGCCGTGAAAAAAATAGAGATTCTTGTTGTAGAGGATGAACCGAAATTAGCACAGACGATTTCTGACTTTCTGAGGATTCAGAACTATGAAGTAGAGACAGCACTGACCGGGAACAAAGCCCTGGAATATTTTTGCCAGAATAAGCAGAAGGTGGATCTGATCCTTCTGGATCTTATGCTGCCGGATATTTCCGGATATACCGTATTGAAAGAGATCAGGAAAATATCGGAGGTTCCGGTTATTATTTTGTCTGCAAGGTCGGCCGTGGCAGATCAGATGAGCGGATTTGAGAAAGGTGCAGACGATTATATCACCAAGCCCTTTACTCTGGCACTTGTGAAAATGCACATTGAGGCGGTGCTGAAGCGTGCCGGGAAGCTGCGGACTATGGTGGAATACAACGATCTGCAGGCAGATGTAAATGCACAGCTTTTATTTTACAAAGAGCAGCATATCCCCACCACCAGGAAGGAATTTGATCTGATGGTTTATTTCATGGAGCATCCGGGAATTGTTCTGCCCAGAGATACCATACTGAATGCGGTGTGGGAATACGATTACACAGGTGATGTGCGGACCATTGACACTCTGGTGAAGCAGCTGCGGAAAAAAATGGGAGAAGGCTGCAATTATATCCGGACTGTTTACGGCGTTGGCTACATCTTCGGGGAGGACATCCATGAAAATTAAAAAAGATTTCTGGAGAGATGGGAAAGCTCTGTGGATTCAGATTATTGCCTTTGCGGTGGCAGTCATGCTGTATAGCGTGTGCTGCTATCCCATATATACTTCATCAAAGGCCAGAATCATGCGTCAGCTGTATGAAGATATCCATGACATGGATCTTGAGGAACTTAGCGAGGACGACGAAGAAACACTTGGTGATTATCAGAAAGAAAAATTTGAGACTGTAATTGCGAATGAAAATTATGAGCAGATTTATACGTCCAGATCATCTCTGAAGACCACGCATGCCCGTAAGTACATAGAAAACAAAATTGCCCAGTACACAGAAGAAGGAACTCTGGAACAGCGTCGCATGGAATCTAGGCATATTCTGATGTTCCGTGGGAAGATTATACAGGATGGACATACATTCTATGTCTACCTGCGGAAAGATGTGCAGTCAGTGCTGGAAGTGATTGAAGGAACCAGATTGTATCTGGCAATTGTTTTGCTTCTGATGGTGGGATTAAGTTACTTTCTGGAAAAAAAGAGTAAAGCAAGTACCGAGAAAAAAGCAAAGCAGTCTGACTATCAGCTTCTGGAAAGCCAGAGAGAATTTTTGGCGAATATTTCCCACGAATTAAAAACACCTCTTGCAGTAGTGTCCAGCCAGGTGGAAATGCTGGAAATCGCAGGAGATAAGATCGATCGTTCCTACTATTATTCCTCCATTCACGAGGAACTGGACAAAATGTCCAGAATGGTAGGAGAGCTTCTTGATTTTTCCATGTTGGACAATCAGATGAGTTCCATGGAAATGAGTCGTGTAAACGTATCAGAAATGATAGAATATCTGCTTCTTCGATATGATGCCATGTTCCGCAAAAACGAGATCAAAGTGGAACAGGAAATCGAAAAGAACTGTTTCGCATACGGAAACCGCATGTATCTGGAAAGAGCAGTAAACAATTATCTGATGAATGCGTTTCAGCACACAGAGCAGGGAAAGCGGATCCGGATCACTCTGAAGAAAGAGAAAAAGCAGATACGCATGGAAGTCTACAATGATGGAGAGCGGATTAAAGAAGAGCAGATGGAGCATATCTGGGACAGCTTTTACACAACCTCCCAGAAGAAGAAACCGGTCACATCTGAGAATGAAGTACGTAACATCGGTCTTGGACTTTTTGTGGTCCGAAAGATCGTGAATAAACATAAAGGAAGCTGCGGAGTCCAAAATATGGAGAACGGAGTACTGTTCTGGCTTCAGCTTCCAGAAATCAGGGATTTGGGAAAATGAGAAAGTGGAATAAGAAAACAAAAATTACAGTATTAGTTATATTTTTAATTTTACTGGCGTTATTTGCCGCTCTATGCTGGAAAAAGCGCCGTGGAATCTATAATACATATATGAAGCTTACTGGTCAGGAGATTCCGTATTCTGTCCAGGAAAAAAGAATGAAAAAATATGGATATTATGATCAGGAATTGAATGCTTCCATGAATCTGGAAAATCCGGTTTACATAACTGAGAAGGACGATTCTGCAAATGAGATCGAAACAGATATTCCAAAAGAAACCACACGTATAGCATCCTCTTATGAAATCGACCAGCAGCTGCAGGCCGAGCTGGAGAATGGATACAGCTGGGAGGAGCCTATGGTGATTCAGAATCCTTATCAGGTTTCTCCATTGACAGCGGTGATTATTTTCGACACAAAAGAAGAGTGTGCGGTGCGTTTTACGGTCAAGGGAAAAACGGAAGCCGCAGATATCAGTGGAGAAGTGGAAGCTGCTGTTTCACACAGAATCCCGGTGATCGGTCTTTACCCGGCAATGGAAAACACGGTTGTTCTGGAGCTTCTGGATAAATCAGGCAAGGTTACAGATTCCCAGGAAATCACTATTACAACGGATGAACTTCCGGATAAACTGGATGATGCTGTGAAACCGGTGAAAACAAGCGGTGAATCTGCATTTGAACTGACTATGGTATATGGACAGCGGACAACCTTCCCATTTGCTTATGACTGTATGGGAGATATCCGTTGGTACATGAGCGGAGAATTTACTTCTGGAATTTACATGCTGTCAAATAACAGGATGATAGTTGCTTCCAATGAAGCCTTCATGCCATCCCAGGACAAACCGCAGACAACCAATCTCTATGAGATGGATTATCTGGGACGCGCCTACACCATGTACTATGTGGCGGGTGGAAACCACCATGAAGTGATCGAAAAAGAGCCGGACGGAAATCTTCTTGTCCTGACCAGTTCTCTGGAAGGTCACATTGAGGACAAAATCCAGGAAATTGACAGACAGACCGGAGAAGTTGTAAATGAACTGATAATGGAAGATATTTTTGGAGGGAAATATGAGGACCGAGTTGACTGGACCCATTTAAACACTGTGTCTTATCAGCCGGAGACAGATACCATTGTGATCAGTCCGCGAAATCTGGAATCTGTAGTCAAATTGAACTGGACGACAAAGGAAATCCAGTGGATACTCTGCGATCCGAGATTCTGGGAAGGCACAGAATATGAGAAATATGTGCTTCAGCCGGAAGGGGATTTTGTTTATCAGTTCCAGCAGCATACTGCCTACCAGCTGGAAACAGATCTGGATGGAGATGACCAGACGGTAGAAGTCAGTATGTTTGATAATCATTATGTAAAAGTACGAAAGTCTGACGTGTTGAAATACTTTGATGGTGAAAAAGAATCTTATCTGTTGGTTTATGCTGTAAATGAAGCAGAAAAGACAGTAAAACAGATTAAAAAGATTCCTACTGTATGGTCTACCATCACTTCTTCTGCTATTTACGATGCTGACAGTAATCATATTTTTGGTATGTGCGGTCATGTGAAGGATTCTGAAGATAAAAGAAGAGGAATGACCTATGAGTTTGACTATGATACAGAAGAGCTGATCAATCAGTTCAGCATCAAAAGCTATTATTACCGCGCATCAGAGATGAAAATTGACTGGAATGATCTGGCAGCAGCCATGGAAATAAAAGACAACTATATTATGGGAGAATTATATCAGCCTGTAAAAGCGACCTGGTTCTTCTGGCAGAAGAAGCCGGAACAGGTACTGGAAGACGGCGAGATTACATTACATCTTACCGGACAGGTGCTTTATGCAGGAGCTTATGATCACCAGATTTCCCAGATTATTTTTCATGGAAAGAAAAATACTTATGTGTATGACACTACAGACATCCGTCTTCATACGAAATCTTACCTGAAGTTCTATGAGAACATTCCGGTACCGCTGCAGGGAATGGAAGCGGATGATTATGAGATTTATGTTGTATATCAGAACGAATTTTATGATTTGGAACAAAATATAAAAATTAAGTGATGTAATGCTGCTGTTCACTGGTAACATTTTGCGAAGCGTGTTGCTGTAAATGGTTGAAACAGTAAAGCTTTAAATTTTTAAATTTTTACAGGCAATATTAAGAAAGTGTTTCTACTTTATTGCGGAACTATGTTATAATAGTTGATAACACGACCAGAGCGTGTTTGAAAAATGATTCCAGCACATTTTGCAGAATATTTATTTCAAACATGCTCCAGGGAAATAAAGTTATACCAGAAAAATAAAGGGAGTAAAAAAATGAAGAAAAAAGTTTTATTACAGGTAATGGGGGCCGTTCTGGTGGCTGGTTTAATGGCTGGTTGTGGTGGCACAAATGATACAAAGAAAGAAGAGAATACCAAGACAGAAGCTGCCGCAGACAAGGCTGATGCTAAGGAAGAGACTGACAGCACAGAAGCAGAAGATACAAGTGAAGATTCTGCAAGTACTGATTCCGCTGAAGAAGACAGCGCAGAGGCAGATGATACGGCTGCAGAAGCAGAGAGTACAGGTGAGGATTCTGCAAGTAGTGATTCAACAGAAGCAGACAGTGCAGAGGTGGCCGACAGCAAGGAGACAGAAGCAGCAGGCAGTTCTGCTGGTACAGCAGCCAAGACTGCAAATAGCGATGCATACGGCGAGGTTGTTTCCGCAGCAGGATGGAATATTACAGTAGAAGATGTGGAGATCAATTCCTCTCTTGAGAATGTAAGTGTAGAACTTGGCTATACAGGTGTGGAGACAAGCGACTACAAGAAGGAAGCTGACGCAGGTAAGACCTTCTGTATGATTAAGCTGAAGATCGAGAAAGACGGCAGCAAGGAGACTTTGGACTGGGCGAATCTAAAGCTGACTGACAGTGAAGGAAATGAATACAGCAGAATGGATGATGAGTTCATTACAGAGCTTGGTATGACACGTATGGCAGGAACCACTTTGAATTTCGGTTCCAACGAGGGCTGGATCGCATTTGAGATTGACGAGAATGCAGAAGGTCTGGAGCTTAGCTATCCATTTGAGGCAGAGGAATATCACTGCGCATTATAAGGATGATAGAAAATGCAGACAATCCGTCAGCTACCATGACGGTGGTATGAAAATGCGGATTTTGTATTAGATCGTGTTTGAGAAATCATAAAATTGCACAGGAGGCTGGCATGAAGAATAAAAGATATCGGGAACTGGCTGCAATACTTGTAATGATGACAATGACAGCGGGTTCTATTACTACAGTTGCAGCAGAAACAGAAACTGCAGCAGAGGAAGAAACTGCAGCAGAGACAGAACCTGCGGCAGAAGCCACAGCAGAGACTGAAACTGCAGATGAGACGGAAACAGAAACTGCAGGGGATGCAGATTCCGAGGCAGCAGAAACAGCAGATACCAAGTCTCAGGCGGCAGCCCTGGAAGTAACTGACCGGTTTGCACAGCAGACTGCTGTTGATGAAGCACTTCTTCAGGAGGCATCAAACGGCTACAGTCTTGATGAGGCACTAATTGTAGTCAATCCATATGGAATGTCCCCTTTAAGTGCAGTTGCCGTTTTTTCCACAGAGGAAGCCTGCGGCGGAACTGTTACTGTGAAAGGGAAATCCGCAGAGAACGATGTGACGGGGACTTTTGAGGAGGCAACGGAGCATATCGTCCCGATTTATGGTCTTTACAACAATGATACCACAGAGGTTGAAATCACTCTGGATGATGGGACTTCTGCTACCTTTGAAGTAACCACAGAAGATATAGGTGTTGATTACGGTACAATCCAGACAGAGATGAAAAGCGAGGCAAGTTACGATTATTCGAACCTGACTTTTGTCTGCTCCACTATGGGAACCCTGTATGGAGTAGATGCGGACGGAGATATCAGATTCTTTACCAATATTGGCGGAACTCTCGGAGTTCACCAGCTGGAGAACGGGCATCTTCTCATGCCTGCATCCTATGTGCTGAAGAGCAGCTACTATAAAGAAGGAATGATCGAAGTCGACCTTCTGGGAAAAATTTACCGCGAATACATGATTCCTGGTGGCCAGCATCACGATTTCGTGGAGCTTCCGGATGGCAATCTCCTGGTGGCTTCTGACAGCCCGGACTTAAGCACAGTTGAGGACTACGTGGTAGAAATTGACCGCGAGACCGGTGCTGTTGTATGGGAGCTTGACATGAAAGATCTCATCAGCCAGGAAGATGGACAGTCTGCTTCTATGGATTCAGACGGAAGTGAGGAAGCTGACTGGTTCCATAATAATGGTCTTGCCTATGATGCAGAGAATGATCTGGTTCTTCTTTCTGCAAGACACAAAGATGCCATTGTAGCAGTAAATAAAGAGGACAAATCCCTGGCATGGATCCTTGGAGATCCTACAGGCTGGGATGGTGTGGATCCGTCTTACTTCTTTACTCCGGAAGGAGAAGATTTCGAATGGTTCTATGCACAGCATAATGTTTCCATTCTGGATAATGGAGATATAGCTCTTTTTGACAATGGTACTGCCAAGGTAAAACGTGTGGATGGCGATAACCGTGTAAGTGGTGATAACGTATATTCCCGTGCGGTTGTTTATCAGATTGATACAGAGAACATGACCGTTTCCCAGGTAACTGAGTATGGTAAAGAGCGAGGCGCCGACTGGTATTCGGACTGGATTTCAGGTGTGGCTTCCCTGGATGGAACACAGGATCATCTGTGGATCACAGCTGGCTCCCACCTGCATAGCGATGAAGAAAACCGCAGTGATTATTACCCGAAAGATATGTTTGTACAGGGACTGACCAAGACCACACATATTGATCAGGTAGATAATGGAGAGCTGAGCTTTGAGCTGACGATCTCCGGTGACACTTATAATGCGCTGACATATCGTTCTTTCCGCATGCCCCTTTATACAGAAGGAAAATATGATCCATCCGCAGTTCCGGAGGTGCTTGGTTCTCTTGGAGAGACAAGTTATGAGGAAAGCAGCATTGATGTGAGCACCGCAGAGGCTTTGCCAGATGGCTGGAATTTCCTGCTGGATGGAAGCAAGATTAGTGTGAACGGCAGCTTCCTGACCCAGACCGCAGCAGCAGATCTGCAGGCTGGAAAGATGATCCTGATAAGCGGTGAGTCCCAGAGAGCTTATCAGCTGACACAGACTCCTTCTGAAGGAGATGACGGAACAAATGTTACAGTTAAGGGCTGGACGGCAGTTGACGGGCTGGAAGGTCAGGAATGGAATATTTACCTGGAACTGGACGGTGTTCTTTATAATACGGGATATATGTACAGCCAGGCATAAGTATAAGATTTGTCAATTTGGGTTCAAGAGTTTTGAACCCATTTTGACGTTACAGGCTTTGCAGTCTGTACGGACGTAACGACAAAAATTTGAGGAGCTTACAGTATGAAAAAATGGAGCAACAAGAAAAAAATTACCATTCTGCTACTGTTTCTGGTGCTGCTTGCATTGTTTGCAGGTCTTTGCTGGAAAAAGCGACGGGGAATTTATAATACTTACATGAAACTTACTAATCAGGAAATTCCCTATTCTGTAAAAGAAAAACGGAAGAAAAAATATGGCTATTACGGTCAGAAGCTGAATGTTACCATGGATGTGGACGACACGATTTCCATTCAGGAAAACGATGATTCCGCGAATGATATCCAGACAGAAATCCCTCAGACGAAAACACTGGTGGCGACCTCCTATGAGATTGACCAGCAGCTGCAGGCAGAGCAGGAAAATGGATATACATGGGATGATCCTATGGTTATTCTCAACCCATATCAGATTTCCCCATTAACTGCAGTAGTACTTTTTGACACAGAAGAAGAGTACGGAGTGCGCTTTACGGTGAAAGGAAAAACTGCAGCAGCGGACATCAGCGGAGAGGTAGATGCGGCCAGTTCACACAGAGTGCCCATCATCGGTCTTTATCCGGGAGAGGATAATACAGTAGTACTGGAACTTCTGGATGATTCCGGCAGAGTGAAGGATTCCCAGGAGATCACCATTACGACAGAAGCTTTGCCGGAGTCTCTTACGGATGTGATCGAACCTGTGGAGACCAGTGGAGAATCTGCATATGATCTGACCATGGTTTACGGACAGAGCACTCATCTTCCTTTTGCATATGACTGCATGGGAGATATTCGCTGGTATATGAACAAAGAGACTGGAAATTATGGTCTTTACATGCTTTCCAACTGCAGAATGATCTGGCAGGATACTGCCGGATATGTTCCGAACCTGGAGAAGCCCCAGTCTACTAATCTTTATGAGCTGGATTATCTGGGAAGAGCTTACAACATGTATTATCTTTCCGGCGGAAGCCACCATGAGGTAATTGAGAAGGAGCCAGGAGGAAATCTTCTGGTGCTTACAAGCTCCATGCAGAGCCACTGTGAAGATAAAATTGAGGAGATCGACCGACAGACAGGTGCGGTGGTAAATGAACTGAAACTTCAGGATATTATTAAATGTAAATACGAAAATCTGGTTGACTGGGCACATATTAATACAGTTTCCTATCAGCCGGAGACAGATACCATTCTGCTCAGCGTCCGCAACCTGGAATCTGTGATCAAGGTAAACTGGACAACCAAGGAAATCCAGTGGATTCTTTGTGATCCAAGATTCTGGGAAGGTACAGATTATGAAAAATATGTGCTGAAAGCAGATGGTGATTTCATTTATCAGTTCCAGCAGCATACAGCATATCAGATCGATACCGATCTGGACAGTGATGACCAGACTGTGGAAATCACCATGTTTGACAATCATTTCCTGTGGAGAAGGAAGAAAGATATCGACTATTATGACAAGACTGAGGAATCCTACCTGCTGGTATATTCTGTAAATGAGGCAGAAGGTACTGTGAAGCAGATTAAGAAGATTCCTACAGTATGGTCCAAGATCACATCCGCAGCCATTTATGATGCTGACAGCAATCATTTCTTTGGAATGTGCGGACATGCGGCAAATGCAGAAAACGGCTGGAAGGGAATGACCTACGAGTTTGACTATGATACAGAGAAGGTTCTGAATCAGTACTGTCTTAAGAAAACCTTTTACCGTGCAGAGGAAATGCGGATTGATTACAACGATCTTGCAAGTCCTATGGAGCTGGATGAAAATTATATCAAAGGAGAATTATGGCAGCCGGTGAAGACCTGGAAATGGCTGTGGAACAAGAAGCCGGACCAGGTGCTTCCGGCAGATACCCTGACATATAACATCACAGGAAAAGTGCTCTATATAGGCACTTATGATCATCAGATCTCCCAGATCATTTTCAAAGGGGAGAAGAACACTTATGTTTATGATACAACAGAGGTTCGTTTGCATATGGACACCTATCTGGATTTCTATGAAAACATTCCGGTGCCGCTTCAGGGAATGAATGCAGATAATTATGAAATCTATGTTATGTATCAGGACGGATTTTATGATACACAGCAGACCTTTGCAATCAATTAAAAAGGTGATATTGAAAAGCCAGTGAATAGTAAGAGTATTAAGCCCTGATTCAGCTGCCGCAGCTGAATCAGGGAAAATATACCGCAAAGCAGGGAGCGCAGATTGTGGGAATGATTTTTCAAACACGCTCTGGACGCGGAATAAAAAATGCTGCAAAATCATTTTTGCAATGATTTTGCAGCATTTTCTATGACTGGGAAAAACTTTTGCGGTATGCCGCCGGGCTGTAGCTCAGAGTTTTTTTGAAAACAGAGCAGAAGTAATTGCTGGAAGAAAAGCCCAGCTGGTAAGCAATGTCTGTAATGGAATCATCTGTGGTCTTCAGAAGCATCTGTGCCCGGTCCATTTTCTGGAGGGTAATGTATTCAGCAGGGGTAATTCCCAGTTCCTCTTTAAATTTGGCTTTAAAACGGGAAAGAGAATAGTTGGATGCCTGGGCAAGCTCCTGAAGAGTAATGGGACTTTCAATATTCTGCTCAATGTATTTCAGCGCATGTCCGATGTCACTGTTCAGCTGTTCAGTGATCTCTTCCTGGGCTGGAACTGCAGTCAGGTAGTTCAGGCTGGCAAGTACACAGGTCAGATACTGGACACCGGCAATGGAGTCGGCTTCTGTTCCGTAAGAAATCAGGTTAAAGGCAGTGCGCAGCATGGAAATCTGGGAACTGCCTACATGATACAGGTGCTGATCCATATTCAAAAGCCGATGGCACAAAATATTGCTGTAATGCTGGTTCAGCCCAAGGAAATTATCGTGCTCCTTCAGATCCAGCTGCATTGCAAAAAATTCGCAGCGGTTCTGGGCAATACGTCCTGTAGTGTGAAGCTCATAAGGTCTGGTGATAAAAAGGTTATTTCCGGTAGCACAGTAACTGGTGCGGACACCGCCTTTCATAACGTAAGTCTTGCGCTGGCCTTTCACCATAAAATGAAGCTCAATGATATCAGAGTGATAATGCAGAGGAACCGGAACGCCAGGTGCCATAGGTGTAAAATGAGAAAGATTTCTAAGCCCCGGGATCTTATGTTTATCTGCTGTTAATATTTTTTTATGTTCGTTCCATATGTAATCGTCAAATATTTCCTGTTCCATTCAAGTCGCCTCTTCTTATGTCCGTGAATTATTGTGTTGCAGTCTGTTTTACTACTGTTCACTGGTAACGTTCCGCGAAGTGTGTTACTGTGAACGAAGTGAACCGTAACTCTGCTCTGTTTACAGCACTATGCTGTGCTATTTTGTATTCTTTTTTGTACAAAGTTATAAAATAGTACTAAATATTTTGCTGAAAGCAATTTTAAATTATTTATATTATACTATAGTCACAGTTGAAAAGCAATTGCGCGGTTGCAGTGGATAGTAAATGTTGTTGTTCATTCCGTTCATAAAAACACATCGCGGAACGTTACCGGTGAACAGTAACAAGTAAACATCAAGAGGGAGAAGAGCATGAAAAAAACAATTGCAGGCGGCGTATGGCCGGTTATGATTACACCTTTTACAGAGGACAACAAGATCGACTATGATGCAGTCCTTCGAATCATTGAGTGGTATGACAAGAACGGTGTTGACGGAATTTTCGCAGTATGCCAGTCAAGCGAAATGTTTGAGCTGAGCCCACAGGAGAGAGTGGAGCTTGCAAAATTTATTATCAACAATACACCAAAGCATATGGGAGTTATCGCTTCCGGACATTGCGCTGAGAAGGTAGAGGATCAGATCCGCGAAGCTCAGACTGTAATTGATGCCGGTGTAGATGCATATGTTTTCATTTCCAATCAGTTTGCAAAAGAGAACGAGAGCGAAGATGTAGCTAAGAAAAATATTGAATATCTTCTGGATCACATTGATGGAGATATGTTCGGTGTTTATGAGTGCCCGGCACCATACAAGAGACTTCTTTCACCAGAGCTTCTGAAATGGTGTGCAGAGACTGAGAAATTTGCATTCCTGAAAGACACCTGCTGTGATCTTGATCAGCTGGAAGCAAAATGCAAAGCAGTTGAGGGCACCGGATTAAAGATTTTTAATGCAAATGCAGCAACACTTCTTCGCAGCATGGAAATGGGATGTGCAGGATACTCAGGAGTTATGGCAAACTTCCATCCGGATCTTTATGTATGGCTTTGCAAGAACTATAAAGAGCAGCCGGAGAAAGCACAGGAGCTTATGAACTTCCTTGGTGCTGCTTCCATGGTTGAGTGCCAGGTATATCCGGTAAACAGCAAATACCATATGAATCTGGTAGGTGTGCCGATGACACTTCAGTCAAGAAGACAGGATTATAAGCTTCTTACAGGAAGCAAGAAATTAGAAATTGAAGAGTTCTGTGCGATCACAGAGACCTTCCGCAAGAGCTTTTTGGAAAGTAATCAGAGATAACTGCCAGAACGGTGGGGACCGTGAGGCAGATGCGAAAGGTATTGAAAGGGCCGGGGATAAAGGTTACTTCTTGTCAGAAGGGCAGGAAGGCCGGCTGAAAGGTATTTCTTAAGATTTGTAATTGGGGTTACAAATATACGTGAAAAAAGGGAAACAAAAACACATAGTGTGTAAAAATCAGGAGGATGAGAGAATGAAAAAAAGATTAATGGCAGCAGTATTATCAACAGCTATGGCAGCAACAATGCTGTTAACAGGAAGCATCAGTGTACAGGCAGCAGATGCTGCAGCAGCAAATGACCCGGCAGTAGAGCTGATCTTTACATCAGTATCTGTAAGCGGTGACTCCCATACAGAGGCTATGTATGAGTTTGCAGATAAAGTAGAGGAATTATCCGGTGGTTCCGTAACATGTAAATGCTACGACAACGGTTCTCTGTTCTCTTCTGAGAACGAGTTCGATGCTCTTCTTAACGGAGATGCAGATCTGGCATATATTTCCTTCCCGACAATTGCAACACAGATTCCGTCCTACAGCATGTTTGCTTCCGGATATCTGTTCAGCTCTTATGAGCATATGACAAGCGTTCTCAACGGTGACATCGGACTTAACAAGATCCGTCCACAGATTGAAGAGACACTGAACATCAAACCTCTTTCCAGCTTCTATCTTGGAAGCCGTGTAATCAACACAAGAGAGAAAGAGATCAACAGCTACGATGACATGAACGGATTACTTCTCCGTATGCCGAACTCCGAAGCATGGCTGTTCCTTGGTGAGGCACTTGGTGCAAACCCGACACCACTTTCCTTCAGTGAGCTGTATACTGCACTTCAGACTGGCGCTGTAGATGCACAGGATAACCCGCTTCCAAGTATCGAGAGTGCAAAATTCTATGAAGTAACAAAATACATCGCAATCACAAACCACGTTGTTGACTCCATCATGCCATGTATCAACGGTGACACATGGAACAGCATGACAGAGGCTCAGCAGGAAGCTGTTACTGAGGCTATGGAATATGCAAGAGACGTAAACGATACAGCAAGACTTGACAGAGAAGCTGAGCTGATCAAATTCTTTGAGGAGCAGGGACTTACTGTTACATATCCTGACATCAACGAGTTTAAAGAAAAAGTTCAGGCTAAGTACATGGAAAACGAAGATATGATCAAAGACTGGAATATGGATCTTTACAACGAAATCCAGGCTATGGCTGATACAACAACCGCAGAAGAGTAAACTGAATTGTCGTGACAACAGGCAAGACATAGTGATTAACTATGAATTGACAGCAAAACTTGAGACATCTGTCTGACTTATAACAAAGAAAAGTCCCAGGCTGTGTGTACGGCCTGGGCTTTTTAACAAAGAACAGATTTTTTGCCTGTCTGCACAGGTGAAACCTTTTGCAGTAGTGTCTGCAAAAGGGAACAAACCGATGGCAGAAAAGTGAATCTGAGAGGAGAGGAAACTGTGGATAATTTCAAAAAGATCGGGAAAAAGATCGTCGATTTTCTTGGCGTTTTTATCCCAAACATTACGTTTTTGGTAATTTTCCTTACCTTTATGGTAACGATCGTATCCAGATATTTTTTCAAAACCCCTGTAACATGGAGTTATGAGGTATCTGTTCTGGGTTACATGTGGACCATGTTCTTCGGCGTTGGTAAGGCAATGGAGGCTGATGAACACGTAGTATTTGGTCTGGTTTACGATGCTGTAAAACCTCGTACCCAGTTTATTTTTAAAGTAGTTTACAATACATTTCTTTTAATCCTGCTGGTAATCTGTTTTGTACCGTGTTTCCAGTCCATGGTTGGAAAGAAAATGGTGACAGGAGTTCTGAAGCTTCCATATACAGTTGTTTTTGCACCATTTATGTATATGCTGGCTGAGATCATTGTCAGAACCTGTATCAATATCAGAAATGCATTTAAAGAATACAAGGAAGGAGGAAAAGAATCATGAGTATGCCGATTATTATGTTGTTTGTGGTTATGGCTATCTGCTTCATAATCCGTATGCCTGTTTCTTTCTCCATGCTTGCAGCTTCTATTACATATTTTCTGCTTGCAGCTCCGGACAAACTGGGCCAGGTATTTACCGTTATCACTGGTAACATGTTTGCGAACTATACCATGCTTGCAGCGCCGCTGTTTATTTTCATGGCAAATGTGCTGAATGAAGGTGAGGTAACAGACAAGCTGTTCTCCTTCTGTAATGGTCTTCTTGGAAGATTAAAAGGTGGTACAGCACAGGTTAACGTATTTATTTCCCTTATTTTCTCCGGCATGACCGGTTCTGCTATCGCAGATGCTTCCGGTATTGGTCTGATGGAGATCGACCAGATGAAAAAAGAGGGCTACGACGCAGAGTTCAGCTGTGCCATCACAGCCGCTTCTGCAACGGTAGGACCGATTTTCCCGCCAAGTATTCCGATGGTTATTTACGCTATGTTATCTGGCGCTTCCATTGGTAAGCTGTTCATGGGCGGTATGGTTCCTGGCGTTTTACTTGCCATTCTTCTTATGATCTATGTTGCGTTTATTTCTCATAAGAGAAATTATCCGGCTGGTGTGGTCATGAGTAAGAGAGAGTTCCTGAAGGCTACCGTGCAGGCTCTTCCGGCGCTGTTTACAGTTGTAATCCTTCTTGGCGGAATTTATTCCGGTATCTGTACTCCTACAGAGGCTGGTGCTGTTGCTTCTGCATACGCACTGATCATCTCAGCACTGATTTACAAAACACTGGGATGGAAAAAGCTTTGGGGTATCATCAAGAAATCCGCTGCAAACACAGCTACACTGGCTCTCCTTTGCGGAACTTCCATGCTGTTCTCTTACATCATCTCTTTGGAGCAGGTTCCGAGAGTTGTTGCAAGTCTGGTTATGGGAATCACAGATAACAAGTACATTTTCCTGTTTATCGTAAACATCGTATTCCTGCTTCTTGGCTGTGTACTTGATGTAAGTACTATCCAACTGGTATTCGTACCAATGGTTCTTCCGTTGGTACAGGCTATGGGTATTGACCTTGTTCATTTCGGCGTTGTAATCTGCCTGAACATGATGATCGGTCTTTCCACACCGCCATTTGGTATGCTGTTGTTTATTGTTTCGGGACTTGGAAAAACGAAGATCAAGGGTGTCATACGGGAGATTTTGCCGATGGTACTTATTATGATCGGGCTGTTGTTCCTGGTTACTTATGTACCGGATATTATTATGTTTATACCTAACAACTTCATGTAAAATATGAACTTGGGTAGTATGAAAGGGACTGTTTTGCAGTCCCTTTTGTTGTATCGGGAGGCGCGGTTACCCGGACGCACTTTCGCAGCTGATATTCCACGCGGGGCGGTGCAACACTGCGGCGAGCTAACTGTTAACTACGACTAAATCGTTCAGGAGAGCCTTCACGATTAAGTCTTCGTAAGCAGTGGATCTCGCCTCCGTTAAGGGCGCACCTGGAAATGCCCCGCTTAGGAATATCAGTTGCGAAAACGCTGTGTATTGGTAACGAATGGATACAATAAAAGCGACGGTGCTGGTGATGATGGAATAGGGAATTTAGAACAATAATGTAATGTGGGACTATAAGAGGAGGACATGAGGATGGGCACATTGGATGAGGTAAAGGGATTGATTAAGAATCCGCCGAAGGAGTATCGGAGTGCTCCTTTCTGGGGGTGGAATGACAGGCTTCAGAGGGAGAATCTGGGAGAGCAGATAGAGGGATTTAAGAAGGCGGGAATGGGGGGATTTTTTATTCATTCCCGTGAAGGGCTGGAGACGGAGTATCTTTCCACAGAGTGGATGGAGGATGTGAAGTTCTGTGTGGATAAAGCCCGGGAAAATGACCTGGAGCTGTGGATATATGATGAGGATAAATGGCCGTCGGGGGCTGCGGGAGGTATGGTCAGCAAGGTAAATCCAGCGGAGTTTACGGCCAGGGCGCTGACGATGGAGTGCGGGAAAGCAGGAGAGCTGGCGGTGCCGGCGAAGCTAAGTACCGAGGAAGAAAGGATAGTTACTGAGGACTCGGATTCGTTAATGTGCGGCGGGAATCGAAGCGTGGACGAAAATTCCATGTCCGGTAGGAACGGCGGTGAAGGTTTGGCAGTGGAAGAAACTATGGAGACAGAGTTTCTTCAAGGTATTTATGTGATTCAGACAGAAGCGGACGGCAGATTTATTAAGAGGATGAAAGAATATCCGACTTATGAGGAAGCTGCTGGAGCTTGCGGTGTTGATGAAGAGATTCTGCTTCTGCGTCAGGAGATTTCTGGTAAGAGCGAGTGGTACAATGGCTTGATGCCGCCGGATAATCTGAATCCGGAGAGCGTGAAGACATTTTTGAAGTTGACACATGAGCATTATGAGGAAGTGTTTGGCGGAAGTTTTCCAAAAGAGGTGAAAGGATTTTTCACAGATGAGCCTAACTGCTGTGATTTCTTCAGTGTTTTCCATGAAGGCAGACCGTGGATTCCGTGGAGTATTGGATTTACAGAGTATTTTATTGAAAAGAGAGGGTATGATCCGCAGGAGAAGCTGCCTTATCTGTTTTTCGATGGGGAAGGGGCGGAGAAGATCCGTCATGATTATTGGAAGACAGTGGCGCAGCGTTTCGAAGAAAGCTATATGAAGCAGGTTTATGAGTGGTGTGATAAACGAGGGCTTCGTACTACGGGACATATTTTATATGAGAACGACCTGGGCTATCAGACACGTGTGTGCGGCGCGGCTATGCCTCAGCTTCGTTATCTGCATAATCCGGGCATTGATCTTCTGGGGGCGCAGACAGATGAGTATCTGACTGTGAAGCAGTGTGCAAGTGTGGCGCATCAGTATGACCGCTCCATGACGATCAGTGAGGCTTATGGCTGCACTGGCTGGGAGCTGGATTTTTCCACTCAGAAATGGTTGGGAGACTGGCAGTTCGCGCTTGGAATTACGAGACGTTGTCAGCATCTTGCACTGTATTCCATTACTGGATGCAGAAAGCGGGACTATCCACCGGTTTTCAACTATCAGAATACCTGGTGGGATGACAATGATAAGATGGAGAATTATTTTGGTCGTCTGGCGCTGTGTCTTTCCCAGGGGGAGCCGGTGCGAAAGGTGTTGATGATCCATCCGATTTCCAGCATCTGGACCGAGTGCCGCAGTGACCGGGCGGAGGATTTCAATCATCTGGAAATGAATATGGGATGGCTGGATGAGCATATTACTTCTTTAAATCGAAAAGGTGAGTATTATAACCGGATCGCAAAAGCGCTGACTGCAGGGCATGTGGATTTTGATTTTGGAGATGAGATCTTGTTGGAGCAGGATGGAAAAGTGGAAAATGGGCTGTTTGTGGCAGGAAAGTGCAGCTATCAGGTGGTTGTAGTTCCGGGAGTGAGCAATCTGTTTGCAAACACGGTGAAGCTGCTGAAGGAATTTCTTGCAGCTGGTGGAACGGTGATCTGGCTGAAGCCGTATCCGGTGATGATTGAAGGAGAACGGATCGGTAGTAAGCAGATCTGCGTTGCTAAGAGATGGGATAAAAAAATAGACAGTGAAGATGTAAATGAAGAGAAATCTGACTGCAGGAAAGTGTGTGGAAAATATGGTGATATCCGGGATGTTTTAGATGAGGAAGCATTTGTCCATACGGTTGAGCATGAATGGGAGCTGACGGAAGCTGTGGCGAAATGCACCGGAAAAGATTTTACTGTGCGAAATGCCAGCGGCGCAGAGGATGGCGAGATTCTTTCCATGCTGAGAAAGACAGAAGATGGACATATTCTTTTCCTGACAAATCACGATCGGAACAATGCACATCAGGTTTACATAAAACTAGACTGTGGAGACGCTGTGGAAGAGCTTGACCCGCTGACAGGGGAAGTTCGTGAGGTGGAAACTGTTGCGGATGGAGAGGGCGTTTGCTTTACCAGGACATTCGAGACGGGGATGAGCCGAATTTATTTTGTGAAGAAAATAATAGGGGCTGGACAGATTATTAAAGAGATAAATAGTGTTGAAGACAAATGTGGAATTGAGGAAGATACTACCGTTGTGGACTTGGCGGCTGTTTCTGATGGCGTAAATGCGGTGCATGAAATGACAGTGAGCAAAGCTGCCACATTCCCATACAGACATCCGCATTACACAGATCCCGTATTAGCTACATTCGGTCCGGACGCGAAATTAAGAAGAACTATGGAGAATGTGCTGACGATAGATAAATGTACTTATGAGCTGGGGGTTGCTTCAGCAAATAAAATTTGTGACGGAAATGCTATGGTGGAAGATAAAGATCTTGACGCAATTGTAGAGCAGGTATCAGAATTCAGACATGGCAGCGAACTGTCAGAAGCAGGAAGCGTCTGTGAGTCCGCAGAGATGGAAATCTGGCAGGCGCAGAAGGAAATTCGTGAGAAATTGCGCATGCAGCAGGTTTACTATAACGGTGCACCTCAGCGATATACCTGGGTGGATCAGCCACATCCGGCAGATGGAACACCATTTACCATGCATTTCCGGTTTAATGTTGCAGAAGACATTTCCAGTGAATGCAGTTTTGTAATTGAGAAGCCTTATGGTCTGGAAGTTTACTTCGATGGCGTGAAATGTGCGCAGACCGGCAAATGGTTTATTGACAAAGACATGCGTTGTTTCGGACTTCCTGCTTTGAGTAAGGGGGTGCATCGGATTACCATAAAAGGCAGTTACGACCAAAAGCGGGAACTGGAAGATGTATTCGTAATTGGAAATTTCGCCGTAGATATGTCTGGCAATATTTCCAGGGAAAAAGAAATTCTGCATACTGGTGATTGGAGCATGCAAGGTTATGTAAACTATCCTGGCGGTATGATTTACCAGTACAAGGTGCCACAGTTGATTTCCGATAAGCAGGTTCTTCTTCATTTGGGTGAGTGGAGAGGTACCCTTCTGAAAGTCAGAGTAAATGGTAAGGAAGCTGGTTTTCATTTCGAAAAGAAGAACTGTGTCACAGATGTAACTGGTCTTTTCGAAAAAGAAGAGAATACTCTGGAAATTGAAGTTTCAGGAAGTCCAAGAAACATGTTCGGCCCATTCCACCAGTCCTACACCGGCTGCAGCCGAATCAGCTGGGCTGATTTCCGCACCGAGGGAATGTTCCATACGGATGGGAAGGTGCTGAAGCCTTATGGTATGATGGGGCAGAGTTATATTTGTGAGTATGAAGAGCAGTAAAAAATAACAGGAGGATTTATCATGATTGCAGATTACGCAGACAAACTGAATTCCTACGAGGAGTTCAAAGACTATGCTGACATGGTGCAGCAGTTCATTAAACGACAGAAAGAGGAGAATCTTCCAGAAGGCAGATACGATCTGGAAAATGGTATTTTTGCTTTGGTGCAGAAATATACCACCAAGCCACTGGAAGGTGCACAGATGGAATCCCATAAGAAATACTGCGACCTTCAGTATATTGTAGAAGGCACTGAAAAAATCTATTGGGCTTCTCTTCGCAAGCTTACTGTGGAGGATGACCGCACCCCGGAAGCTGACATTCTTTTCTATAAAAGCGGTCCAGAGCAGGGGTACACTCTTCTGGAGGCTGGCATGTTTGGTTTCTACGCTCCTGAAGACGGTCATATGCCCTGCATTGCCGTAACAGAAGCCCAGCCCGCAACGAAAATTGTGTTTAAGATTCCGGTGAAAGGCTGAAATACTGTGGATTCAGATTGACAAGCTCTTAATAAAGCGTATACTATAGCGTGTTAGAGCCTGCTTGAAAAAACATTCCCGCAAATTGTGACGCACATCTTGCAGAAAGCCTTTATCAAACACGCTCTAGTAAGACACATAGTAGGAGGAAAGAGCTATGAAAAACAACAATAGTATCAAAACCGTAGTTGCTATCGGTATCGGTGCAGCACTGTTCTTTGTGCTGGGACGCTTTGTGGCGATCCCTAGTCCGGTTCCGAACACAAACATCAGTCTTCAGTACGCAGTACTTGGACTTCTTGCAGCAATGTATGGCCCGGTTGCAGGCGGACTCATTGGTTTCATCGGACATACACTGATCGACCTGTCCTGGGGTGGAAGCCCATGGTGGAGCTGGGTTATCACATCTGCATTTGTAGGTGTTGTGATCGGTCTGTTCGCCAAGAAGCTTCAGGTTCAGGAAGGCGATTTCGGAAAAGGCAAAGTTGCCGTTTTCACAGTTGCAAACGTGATCGCACATGTTGTAGGATGGGTAGTTGTTGCACCTGTACTTGACATTGTAATCTATGCTGAACCGGCAAACAAAGTATTTGCACAGGGTGCATTCGCCGCTGTTTCAAACACCATCACAGGTGTTGTAGTCGGCGGTCTTCTGATCCTGGCTTATACAAAAACAATTGCAAAGAAAGGCTCCCTGGATCAGGAATAAGTTGAAAGGGAAATTTGTAAAAGACCTTGCTATGGGGAAACTTGTGGCAGGGTCTTTTTTGATGCATAATTTTATTGGATCCAAAAAGTAAATTTCGCAAGATTTATGCAAAATAAGATAAACTTTGGTAAGAAATTTTATTGTGGATTTAAGAAATTCGTGTTATCCTTTTGAGATGGTGTAAGGTGTACACTTATAGAGATGCAAATTGTTAAGTGGTTCTGAAGCGGTCACATTATTTACAAATTGACGATGGATTCGCTTCAGGATATTTGATTTTGAGGTACTATATGACAGAGAAAAAATCTCCTATTATTTCTTTCAAAAACTTTTCTTTCCAGTACCGGGCACAGAAAAAGCCTACGCTGAAGGAAATTAATCTGGATATTTATCCCGGCGAGCGGGTGTTGATCGCAGGTCCTTCCGGCTGTGGAAAAAGTACTCTGGCAGGCTGCATCAATGGCCTGAATCCTTTTTCCAATCCAGGAGAATGCAGCGGGGAACTTATTGTGGATGGTGTGGATGCGCCGAAGAGCAGTATTTTCCAGCTCTCTGCATATGTAGGCACAGTGCTGCAGGATCCGGATGGTCAGTTTATCGGGCTGACAGTTGGTGAGGATATTGCCTTTGCATTGGAGAACAGCTGCATGCCGCAGGATGAAATGCATGAGATTACCCGTCACGCGGCAGAGCTGGTCGGAATTCAGGATCATCTGGATTACGCGCCCCACGAGCTTTCCGGAGGGCAGAAGCAGCGCGTCAGCCTGGCGGGGGTAATGGTGGATCAGGTGAAAATCCTATTGTTCGACGAGCCATTGGCCAATCTGGACCCGGCTACAGGTAAGCAGACTATTGAGCTGATCGACGAGATTCAGGAAAAAACAGATACTACGGTGGTGATCATTGAGCATCGTCTGGAGGATGTTTTGTGGCGAGATGTGGACCGTATCGTTCTTATGGGCGATGGAAAAATTCTGGCAGATCTTCATCCGGATGAGCTTTTATCCACCAGACTTCTGGAAGAAAATGGAATCCGGGAGCCCCTTTATCTTACTGCGCTGCGTTATGCAGGCGTGGAACTGGTTCCGGCGAAGAAGCCGGCACATGCCGATTCTGTTGTGATAGATGAGGCGGACCGGAAGAAAATGACAGACTGGTTCTGGTCTCGTCCGGCAGCAGAGGCTGAGAAGGAACATGAGCCGCTGCTTGAAGTAAGAAATCTTACCTTTGGTTATGAGAGAGGCAGGCAGACCTTACGTGATGTTTCTCTTACAATCCACAAGGGTGAAATGGTCAGCATTGTGGGAAAAAACGGTGCCGGAAAATCTACTTTTTCCAAACTGGTCTGCGGCTTTGAGACACCAGATTCCGGTGAAATCCTTTTCCAGGGAAGGGATCTTCTGCAGGAAAATATCCGCCACAGAGCCAAACATATCGGCTATGTGATGCAGAATCCCAATCAGATGATTTCCAAGACCATGATTTTTGATGAGGTGGCACTGAGCCTTCGCAATATGGGAAAAAGCGAGGAAGAGATTCGGGAAAAAGTGGAGGAAACTTTGAAAGTCTGCGGACTTTTCCCATTTCGGAACTGGCCGGTATCGGCGCTTAGCTTCGGGCAGAAGAAGCGTGTGACCATTGCCAGTGTGCTGGTGCAGGATCCGGAACTGATCATTCTGGATGAGCCGACTGCGGGACAGGATTTTCGCCATTATACAGAGATTATGGAGTTCCTTCGTGGGCTGAATGAAAAAGGGGTAACAGTTGTGATGATTACCCATGATATGCATTTGATGCTGGAATATACGCCTCGGGCACTGGTTTTTGCAGATGGCAGGCTGATCGCGGATAGAAGCGCGGCAGCAGTTCTTTGTGATCCACAGCTGATCCGTCAGGCGGCACTGAAGGAGACCAGTCTTTTTACCTTGGCGAACCAGCTGGGAATCAGTCCGGCGGAAGAGTTTGTGCAGCGTTTTATTGAGGAGGACAGGGAGGTGCGAAGCCATGGCCGCTAAGACAGTGTTGAATTATCTGCCAAGGGAAAGTGTGATACACAAGCTGACAGGTACCACCAAACTGGCGTTTTTCCTGCTTTTTACTTTTGCAAGTATGATCACTTATAATACGTGGGTACTGCTTGGGCTGTTTGCGGTGAGCCTGGCGGCGTTTAAACTGAGTAAGATTAAGTTCCGCGAAGTGCGGTTTATGATGATTTTTATGCTGGTATTTCTGGTGTTGAATAATCTGTTTATTTTCCTGTTTGATCCTAACCAGGGAACGACGCTGTATGGCACCAGACATGTGCTTTGCCACCTGTTCTGGCGGTATGATCTGACTGCAGAGCAGCTGTTTTATATGGTGAATATTTCTCTGAAATATTTTGTTGCGCTGCCGGTTGCAATCTTGTTTATTTCTGCAACGAACCCAAGTGAGTTTGCTGCTAGCCTGAACAGTATTGGAATTTCCTATAAAGTGGGTTATTCTGTGGCGATTGCGCTTCGATACATTCCAGACATTCAGCGTGACTACCATAGCATCAGCCAGGCTCAGCAGGCAAGGGGCGTAGAACTTGGAAAAAACGAGCACTTTTTTGCCCGGCTGAAGAATTCGGTGAATATTCTTCTGCCGCTGATCCTGACCAGCCTGAATCGGATTGATACTATTTCTAATGCAATGGAGTTGCGTGGGTTCGGAAAGGATAAGAAGAGAACGTGGTATATGAAGAGACCTTTTGAGAAAAGGGACTTCGTGGCAATTGGAGTTGGCGTGCTGCTGCTGGCAGTAAGCCTGACGGTGACGATACGGTGGGGGAGATTTTATAATCCGTTTGTGTGAGGGAATTGAATAATATGAAAGATATGAGATGGCTGTGCGAGGGGGCTCGCATGGCTATTTCTTTTAAAGTAAATTAAGGAGTGTACATATTATATTTGGTTATTTGTGGGGGGAGACAGATATAAAAAGAAGCATGACTGTCAAGAAGGAGATTGGATGCAATCTTTAAACGCACTATTAGTAAAACATTGGAAAAGGCATTCTATGGTCAATCATATGAAGTGAAAATTTTATGGTCCCTTCTTGTATTCTGAATTTGTGCGTGTTACTATGAACCTGTAGATATCTTTTGATCTGTGAAGCGTTTCCTGCGTAAGGAGGAAAAATGAGCAGAAAGCCACAGAACAAAAGAAAAAGGGACACTGCTTACCATCCGGAGCTGCATACAAGAGATGTGAACAGTTGTGAGATTTTCAAAAACGATACACTTGTCAGCCAGTTTTTGAGAAATTATACGAATATTCCATTGTTTGCGAATGTTCAGCCTGAAGATATCAAGGATGTATCCAGCAAATCAACTCTATTTACAGCAATGCGCCGGAAGCGATAAAAGAAATTTACAAGAAGATTTTATGGACTTTACTAATAAAGATGAATGTGCCCGTGGACGAGGCAAGAGAGATGATGGGCGAGATTGGAGGTCGTGGAATGGGTTATCTGTTTGAAAAAAGAGCAAATGTAACCGAAAACTAAATTTAAGTAAGGGAAACAAATCACGATGAAAGGTATTAATACGTAAAATGTTATAAACTTAAGTGAAATTTATAAAAACAAACCTCCGGTTCTCAGGGACACTCTGAGAGCCGGAGATTTTATCTTCAATTCACAAAGGAGAAAACCATCATGAATTTATCCAATATTTTCGAATCCACCGATTTCGTCCACGCCAGTGGCACGAAGGAGGAACTGCAGGTTGCTGAATTTCTGAAAGCGCAGTGCGAGGCGCTAGGAGTGCCAGCGAGGCTGGAGGCTTTTCGGGTTGCTATGGGAGAGATTGAATCTGCGCATTTGTTTGCAGATGGGAAGGAAATCACCTGTAAGGCGTTTAACTGCTGTGGCAGCGGCAGCGTAGAGGGAGAGCTTTATTATATGCCGGGAACGGATCCTGTTTCCATAGCAGGTGCAAAAGATAAAATTGTACTGATGGACACTCAGGGAGTTGGATTTTTTGTTTACCAGGATCTGATAAAAGCAGGAGCAAAGGGAATTATTTTCCAGTACGGAAATATGTATTATCCAAATACAGATATTGACCAGCGCGATCTGCGCGAAGCCGTTGTAGGGGAAGAACGGAAAGTTCTTTGCGCCATGATCCATTCCAGCCAGGCAGTAGAACTGGTGAAAAATAAGGTGAAGAACATTCGTCTGGAGGTTTCCCAGAAAGAGTACGACGGAGAGTCCCACAATGTAATTGCAGAGCTTCCTGGCAGACGGGACGAGTTTATTGTGCTTAGTGCCCATTACGATTCCACTTCTTTATCCCACGGCGCTTATGACAACATGAGTGGCTGCGCAGGTTTGCTTGGAATTATGGAACAGCTGAAGGGAAAAGAACTGAACTATAGTCTTCGTTTCGTATTCTGCGGAAGTGAGGAGAGAGGGCTTCTGGGCTCTAAAGCATATGTGAAGGAGCATAAAGAGGAACTGGACAAAATAGTGCTGAACATTAATCTGGATATGATTGGAACTTATATGGGTAAATTTATCTCCTGTGTTTCCGCAGAGGACAAGCTGGCACATTATATATCTTATATGGCAGCAGAAATCGGTTTTCCAATTGAGGCAAAGACCGGAGTGTATTCCAGTGATTCTACACCTTTTGCAGACAGCGGAATTCCAGCACTCTCTTTTGCCAGAATTGCCAGCTCCAATGTGGCACCAATTCATTGCCGCTATGATGTGAAGGAGGTTATGTCCATGGAGCAGCTACAGGGGGATATTGATTTTCTGGTGAAGTTTACAGAACGTTTTGCAAATGCAGCAGTGTGTCCGGTTGCAAGGGAGATTCCGGAGAAAATCAAGAAAGAACTGGATGAGTATCTTGCAAGAAAAAGAAAAGAGCAGTAGGGGAGGCATCCTATGAGTTACATAACCACATACACAAGAAACCATTTCAATCCGGTTCATCCGGAGGCGGAGAAGATCGATATTCAGGATATTGCACATGCGTTGTCGCTGACCTGTAGGGGAAATGGACATGTAAGTTCTTTCTGGTCTGTTGGGGAGCATTGTATTTGCTGTGCGAAGGAGGCTCTTGGGCGAGGGTATTCCAATCGTCAGGCGCTGGCTTGTCTTTTGCATGATGCCAGCGAGTGCTATATGTCAGATGTGCCCCGTCCGCTGAAGCAGGAGATGCCCAGATACCGTGAGGTGGAAGAGCAGCTGCTTCAGGTGATTTATAAGGAATTTCTGGGAAGCAGTCTGACTGATGAAGAAGCGCAGCGTCTGAAAGAAATCGATGATGATCTTCTCTGGTATGATTTAGAGGTTCTTCTGGAAGAGAAACAACCGGGGGATGCACCGAAGCTGCACTTTGAGCTGGATTATACAGTGCGGCCGTTTGTTGAAGTAGAGCAGGAATATCTGGAAATGTTTCAAAAACTGAGCGAATCATAAAAGACAGATTTTTACCCGGAGAATGCGGCATTTATTATGCAGAAATATGAGGGATGGCAGATTCAGAAACAGACCTCAGACAGATTCTATGGGAGGAATTACACATGAACCAGGAGATAAAAATAGCGGTTTGTGATGACCTTGCGGAAGACAGGGAGAATATCACCCAGCTGCTTTCGGAATACACAGACAAAAATAACCTATATGTGAAAATAGAAGAATTTTCTTCCGGGGAGGCATTTTTATCCTCAGATACATCCGTTTATTCACTGGTTTTTATGGATATTTTTATGAGTGGGATGAACGGTATGGAGACGGCGAAGAAGCTGATTTCAAGAAACAGCCGGGTGCAGATCGTGTTCGGGAGCACCAGTACGGAGTTTGCAGCAGAGGCCTTTGATATTGAGGCGCTTCATTACATGGTGAAGCCAGTGAGAAAAGAGAAGCTGTTTCACATTCTGAATCGCTTTTTTGACAGTGTCTACTCCCTGCGGACTGTGAACGTGAAAGTGGGACGGCTGGAGGAGAGCATTTACATTTCCGATATTCTGTATGCAGAAGCAGATGGAAAACGAGCGAAAATTCACACGAAAAAAGGCGTGATAGATGCTTCCATGTCTATGGCAGATCTGGAAAAGGTTCTGCCAGCCAATGAGTTTTGCCGTCCGATCCGGTGGGCGCTGGTTTCCATGAGGGAAATCGTGGCTATGCCTACGGATATTCTGAAGCTGTCGGATAAGACAGAAATCCCCATTAGTCGTCTTAAGCGAAAGGAAATCCAGGATGCTTTTGCAAATTATAGCTGGCGAAGTACGAGACGGCGCATGCGGGGCGGAATCCTGTAAAAGAATTTACAGACTACGTTATAATTATAAAAGGAAAAAACTTTATAGCGTGTTTGAAAAAAGGTTTTCTGTAAAATATACGTTATAATCTGCAGGCGAAACTTGAAACGAAATATTGAGAGAACGTTTCGGACATGTTATGATTTGGAAAATATGAAAAACCTTTAGAAAACATTTTTTTGAAAGCGGAGGACATCATACTATGGGAAAAATTATTAATTTATCAGCAGTACTGGAAAAAGAAGAGAAATTACAGCAGGTTGTAGATTACATGGAGGAACTGAAAGACCAGTTTTCATATTTGATCCAGGAGTATGAGGATGATGGCGCAGATGTAAGGAAAGTCGATACACTGACTGAGGCTCTGGACGCGCTGGAAGATGCATATGAGATGGTCTGTGAAGTTGCTGAGGAAGAGGAGTGATAATTTATTTAAAATAAGGTACATTCAGCTAAAAACACGAAACAACACAACGTGTTAATTAGTACTGGGTGTACTTTTCTTGTATATTGTGGAGATTTTGTAGTGTATAGAAATCGTACAAGCGTCGCTACGCGACGGCTCTAATGTTACTGTGAACTTTGTTCACAAAAAACACCTCGCGGAATGTTACCAGTGAACAGTAACGCTCCAATCTATTTTCTTATATAAAATCCCAAAAACCTATTGACATAGTGGGTTAATAGTGGTAATATCCATTTAACGAATAAATAACCCAGTAAATCAATACGGAATATCGACAATTATTGCCGAAGAAGCAAGCTGGCAGTTACTGGGGGCAGATACAGACATAACAGGCGGGCCGCCATACGGCGACATCACCTCAAATAAATGTAAAGCGGCCGCAGGCGCCGGGAAAGGAATGGATATGGCATACTATAAGGGAACACTTGGATTGATCGGAAACACCCCACTTGTAGAGGTTACTAATATTGAGAAGGAGCTTGGACTGGAAGCTACTGTTCTTGTGAAGCTGGAATACTTTAACCCGGCAGGAAGCGTTAAGGACAGAATTGCCAAGGCTATGATCGAGGATGCAGAGCAGAAGGGAATCCTGAAGGAAGGTTCCGTAATCATTGAGCCAACTTCTGGAAATACCGGAATCGGTCTGGCATCTATCGCAGCAGCTAAGGGATACAGAATCATCCTCACCATGCCAGAGACCATGAGTGTTGAGCGTCGAAACATTCTGAAAGCATACGGCGCAGAGCTTGTTCTTACCGATGGAACCAAGGGAATGAAAGGTGCCATTGCCAGGGCCAACGAACTGGCAGAGGAGATTCCGAACAGCTTCATCCCAGGACAGTTTGTGAACCCGGCGAACCCGGCAGTGCACAAGGCGACTACAGGTCCGGAGATCTGGAAGGACACTGAGGGAAAGGTTGATATCTTCATCGCAGGTGTTGGTACAGGCGGAACCCTTACCGGAACAGGTGAATATCTGAAAGAGCAGAACCCGAATGTGAAAATTGTAGCACTTGAGCCTTCTACCTCCCCGGTATTATCTGAGGGAAAAGCAGGTCCGCATAAGATCCAGGGAATCGGTGCCGGATTTGTTCCGGATGTTCTGAATACCAAAGTTTATGATGAGATTTATAAAGCAGAGGCTGATGAGGCATTTGCCACAGCGAAGCTTCTTGCACACAAAGAAGGAATCCTGGTTGGAATCTCTTCCGGTGCTGCATTAAGCGCTGCAATCGAGTATGCGAAGAAACCTGAGAACAAGGGCAAAGTGATCGTAGCCCTTCTTCCGGATACTGGTGACAGATACTATTCTACACCACTGTTCACTGAATAAAGATACATTGTAAACATACGGTAACTGTGAAGGCATTGCGCAGTTATAGTTTACCAAATAAGAAGCCTCACTATCTGATATCGCTTATACAGAGTTGTTATCAGAGCGGTGAGGCTTTTTTGCGTAATATTACGCTATTATTTTATTTGGTTAGCAACTGTACCGTCAGCATTGATAGTACAATTATCGGTCGGATTGAACTCGAGAATGTACATAAAAATTGCATGCTTATACATAAAAACGACAACTAACTTTTCCGGCGCCGTTTGTGATTGTAAGGGGAAAATAGCTATGCTAAAATGGATTTAGTCAATTATCAAAAATAAATGTAATTGTTCAGTGCTAATTTTCAAAATGCTTTGTATTTCGGCATTTGATTCTGACCAGTTACAAATGAATTTAAGGGAGAGAAAAGAATTATGAAAAGGAAGGCAATCAGCCGGATACTTGCAATTTCGCTGAGTGTTGCAATGTGTGCACAAAGCATTCCGATTTATGCGGCAGAAGAAATTGGGACTTCAGCTGCAGCGGACTTCTTCGCAGAAGATTCTATTGAAAACCAGAGTTTGAATGAAGGCGACGCGGAAACTAACACGGAAACCAACACAGAAACCAACGCGGAAACTAACACGGAATCTAATACAGAAACCAACACGAAAGCCGATGCGACAACCGGCATATCGGAAGCGTATACGTTGGAAGAGAGTAATTCAGCGACCACATCGGAGGAAACGGTTACTGACGAGGATGGATTCTGGTCTGGAGAATCAGAAACAGTTGAATCTTCAGCAAATGGTTCTGGTGGATGGGAATCTGCGGAAATGGATGGAGCAGAAGCGGGAGATGAGGCGGTAAAGCGAGATGCTGCAGCTTTTGTTTCGGGCGACGTGGAAGAAAACGTAGAGGAAACTGGAGAGACAAATGAATTGGAAGAGGCTCTTTCTGAATCGGCAGAGATGACAGAAGGTGATTTTTCCTATGTAATTGTAAATAACAGTTATGCGCGTATTACCAGATATTCCGGAAGTGCCACCAGCGTTCAGGTTCCGTCTACCATAGGTGGTTATGCGGTCAGGTGATCGGAGCGAGAGCATTCCAGGGAAATACAGTGCTGGAAAGTGTGGAGCTTCCCGATGGTCTTACCACCATATACGCCTATGCATTTGAAAACTGTACCAGTATCACCAGCATACATCTGCCAGACAGCATCACCACATTGGGCTATAAAGTCTTTGGAGGCTGCAGCAATCTTGTCAGTGCCAATTATCCGGTGAACTGGGTAAACAGCCCCAGTGGAAACGGATCGAACAGCTATGAATATGGAAATGTATTTTCCGGCTGTCCGAAACTGACCGAGATAGAGATTCCGGAAGGAGTAAAGGTAATCGCGCCGCATAGCTTTGCAAGCTTAACCACACTAACCAGTGTAACGTTGCCATCAAGCCTGACCGAAATCGGTGCATACGCATTCGCAGGAGCAACCGGTCTCACAGAAGTAACGCTTCCTTCCAATACCAAGACGATAAGAGATTATGCATTTGCCGACTGCGCAGGTTTAAAGGATATTTACATTCCAGATTCCACTACTGATATCAGGAAAGCTGTATTCGAAAACTGCCCACAGCTGACGATACATTGCAGTTATTATTCTATGGCAACCATATATGCCATTGAAAATAATATTCCATTTGAGCAAATAGGAACTTATACGGACAGCGCCGAAACCGTCCTGGATCGTTCAGACACCAGCTATTACGGAGACTTCGGAAGTGCCACAGCCAATGGATATGTGGCCATGACAGTACGCTATAACATAAAAGACACATGGAAATCCGCAGTAAGCGACCTGAATGTGAAGCTGGTTCTTCCTTCCAACGGAGAGCTTGACGAATCCACATTAAAGGTGGATGGGGAGTTATGCCAGAACTATAATTTAAAGGACAGGACACTGACCATTCCTGTGAGCGGTACCTCTGGAATTATCCGTTTCAGTATCAAAGCACAGAGTCAGTCGGCAGCACGCAGCTACGCTATTTTGAACTACAAAAAGAACAGAAACTCCAGCCAGGAAATCATCGGTGTACTGAATGAAAGTATTAATCTGTTCACCATAGATGCACCAGATGTTGTATCAAAGCCAACCGTAAATGTTTCCGGTATGGCAAATGCCGGTGGAACTGTTACCCTGCTTGTGAATGAGAAAGAACAGCAGACAGTCCAGGTATCAAAGGCCGGCTTATGGTCTGCCGTCCTTACACTGGAAAATCCTTCCAATTATGAGACCTATAAGATCAAAGCACTCTGCACACAGGCAGATGGTACAACAGAAACAAGAACTGCCGCAGTTACTTATAATGAAGGAGAACCCTCAATCGAGTCCTTCAAAATGTACTATAATGAGCATGACAAAATAAAATCCTACGATCTGACAAAGACAGACGGAGTAACACCTTTGGTGTATTATCTTCCGAAAAGCAAATTTGACTATGAGCTTACCTTTGAAAACCCGGAACAGATAAAGACTCTGTATGTTACAAGCACCAGAAACAACCAGACCAAATATCTGGAAGCAACCTATGAACCAGAAAAAAATGCGTTTGTGACAGACGGATATTTCGATGAATCCGATCACAATTATGTTCCTGGTGTGATCAGCTATGAATATAACAAAACAGTTCCAGAAGTAAAAATGGGACAGGATTTTGACTGGGAGGCTTTGCAGAAAGGACTTCCTGAAGGCGCAGAAAAGGATATTACGGTAAGGAAAAATACAGCAACCGATTATGACGCAACCATTGATCTCAGTAAATTCGGGGAGGATCTGAAAGATGTAGGACTGGATGTCACCATCAGCGTGTTTGACGAGAGCAACGGTTCCAGTATGGGAACATGGAAGGGATTGATCGACGAAGCCAATAAAGATATGGGCTATCTGATCCCGGGGTACGATGACAGCAAGTATATCTGCAACCTGGATTATTCCGACAAAGGCACCTGGTATATGCTGGTAAAGGATGTTACCGGAAATAAATACATTGGATTTATGCTGGACACTGCTACTGAAAATGCCGGGACTCTGGATCAGTACTGGACACTTTCCCAGATTTCCTCCCACCTGTCAACAATAAATAAGGGAGCGTCCATGTTATATCAGAACTATCAGATTGAGAAAGACATGGATGAGCTGAGAAAAGATGTACTGGCTTCCGGCGGTCACTATTCTGACCAGGAATTAAAGGAGAAATTGAAAGCTGTGGATAATCTGGAGAGTGACCAGAAAATGTTTATGATCATGACAGCGATGATTCCACTGGTCGTAGCAGGAGGGGCGATGGGCGCAGGCCCGGTAATTGCGCTGACTGCCATATTGGGAACGATTACAGCAGCTTCCTCATTATTCTGGGATATCAGAAAAGCAGATATTAAAGGGGAAAAATTCAAGCTTCGTTTTGTAGTAGATCCAAGCGGCTATGTGTTTGATCTTTCCACAGGAGAGAGAATTGAGGATGTTACCGTAACAGCTTACTGGATTCCATATGATGAATCTGATGATTTCTGGAATAAAACGCCGTCCCCATCCGAGTATGGAACGAAATGGAATGCGGGGGAGTATAACCAGTACAATCCTCTTCAGACAAATGCAGACGGAAAATATGCATGGGATGTTCCGGAAGGCTGGTGGAGAGTAAAATACGAGAAAGAGGGATATGAAACTACATGGAGTGACTGGATGACCGTTCCGCCTCTTCGAACCGAAGTGAATATCGGTATGGTATCGCAGACAAAACCGTCGGTAGAGCACAGCTGGGATAACGGAACGGTAGTCATAGCAGCGACTTGTACTTCCACAGGAATTATCAGCTATGAGTGCACGGACTGCCATATTACCAGAACAGAGGTTTTACCGGTGAATCCGGACGCCCACAGCTGGGATAACGGAAATGTGACAAAGGAAGCCACCTGTACTGAGGAAGGTATCAGAACCTTTACCTGTGTGAACTGCAGACAGACCAGAACCGAGAAGCTGCCCGCGAAGGGACATGGGGAAACAGAGGTCAGAGGGAAAAAAGCAGCAACCTGTGCAAGTGAAGGCTATACAGGCGACACTTATTGTAAGACCTGCGGAACCAGATTAAGCGGCGGTGAAACAATCGCAAAGACAGAACATACCTGGGGAGAATGGGAAAAGACATCAGATGCTACCGTATTTGCGGCTCAGAAAGAGAAAAGAATCTGTAAGCTCTGCCAGACCACAGAAGAAAGAGACAATGGAAATCCGCTGACTTCCAAAATGACACTTACAGCCTCCAGCCTGAAAATGAAAATAAAACAGACCACAAAAGTGCTCAAGATTTCCGGCATGGAGAGTGGGGACTATGTAGCATCTGTGGTTTCAGGCAACAGTAAGCTTCTGAAAGTAAGCTCCTACACCAAAGACGGTGCAGTTACGCTGAAGGCTCAGAAGAAAACAGGAAAGACGAAACTTACAGTGACTCTGGCTGGCGGTGCAGTAAAAACTGTGAATGTTACCATCCAGAAGGGAACTGTGAAAACCACCAAAATTTCAGGTGTACCGAAGAAAATCACCTTAAAGAAAGGGAAGAAACAGACCCTGGCACCGGTTCTGGCACCGATCACAACCCAGCAGAAAGTGACCTACACCACATCTAATAAGAAAGTCTGCACTGTGACAAAAGGTGGTGTAATTACAGCGAAGAAAAAAGGTACTGCAAAAGTTACGGTACGCTCCGGCAGAAAAAAGGTGGTTATTAAAGTCAAAGTGTGGTAAGTTGCAAGAGCGCGAAGCGGGCTACGCCTACTGAAAGAAGACAAAATATACCGTAAAGCGGGGCGTGCAGATTGTAAGAATGATTAAGGGGCAGACTTTAGAACTGCCAATATTACAGGATGTATGATGCCTCTGATAAACTGCCGTGTCTGATATGTTTAAGAAACATATTGAACACGGCAGTTTTTTTCAAACAGGATAACTGTTTAGTATCTTCACACTGCCTTCTGGATAGTTGTCAAACAGGTTGTGTTGTGCATAAAAATAACAATCTTGTGCATAAAAACCACAACCTTTCCCACCATTATTGTCTCAAAAATTCAATTATGATATTCTTTTTATGAGAAAAAAAGAGCAATTTTCCAGCTTTTGAAAATTTGCTGGTATCTATTCAGAGCCAAATGGATTTTTGAACAGTTATAATTGCCGAAAAAATAAGGGGGAATGAAAGCGTGAAAAAACAAATTTCAAAATGTGTGAAAATGCTGTTCCTTGGCATTATCATGTGCCTGGGTATGGCGCTTAGCGTGCATGCAGAAGGCTCAGGACAGTTTTTCCAGTTCGACGGCGAAAAGTGGAACAAGGAAGGATTTTCCTGGACAGACAGTCAGGGGCAGATCTGGTATGCCCATGAATATGGAACAAATGGAGAAGCCATTATCAGCGCAGTAAGCGAGGCAGTTATGGAACTGCAGGTTCCGTCATATGTGTATAAGGATGGTGTGGCGAAGAAGGTAATTGGAATCGGTAGTTATAGGCCGGATGCAGAATATGATTACACATGGGCCCGGTTCGGCTGTTTCTTTTACGATGGAAAGAATAGCGACTATATGCTGTATAAGGTGATTCTTCCGGATACACTCTGCTACGTGGCACCATATGCATTTTCAACAGATAATCGCTTCGGGGGAGGTAAGGATGCATTCGACGGACTGGCAGCCGTTCAGCTGCCGCAGAATCCACGGCTTGTAATTGGAGAAAGTGCGTTTTATGGGGATAAGAATCTTCAAATCGTGCATTTTAATGACGCAGTAGGAGGTGCACAGCCTGTAAAAATCGAGAAGCAGGCATTTGGTAACTGTCCGAAACTGGAAGAGATAACGTTTCCGCCAACAGGAGCTTATAACGAGATTGATAAAGAAGCTTTTTACAGTTATGGGGAATGTTGTAACCTGAAAAGAATTTACAATGCCCCATCCGAGCTGGAACTGGGCTGGGATCAGTACTGTGCCGGTGTTGAGGAGGTTTCCTTTGCAGAAGGACTTACATATGTCGATGGAATTTCGACTATTGTAGCTTATGAATGGAATGAGGATGGAAGTCCCTCGCGCGGACAGGGAGAATACATTAAAACACTGAAAAAAGTAACGTTGCCCTCCACACTGAAGGAAATTGGCTGGGACGCATTTAAGGATAACAAGAACCTTACTTACATTAATCTCCCGGAGGGCTTAACCACTATTGGAAGTTATGCTTTTGCAGGCTGTACAGCGCTTACAGGTTTTACCTCTCTTCCGGCAAGCGTAAGCGGAGGTATCGGAGAAGGTGCATTTAGGGGCTGCAAGAACCTCCATCTTGAAAATGTATATATTCATGGAACTGACAGCCTGAAATATCAGTTCACCGACAGTGGAATTGTAAGTATCCGCATTGGTGCTGATGTAACATATACAGTTGGTGCAATGTTCAAGGGCTGCACAAGCTTAAAAGAAATCACAGTTGACGCAGGACATCCGTACCTTTCTTCCCAGGACGGTGTGCTTTACAGTAAGGTCTATAAAAGCAGCGGAGGGGAAGTGGCTGGCAGAAGTATTTTCACCTATCCTGCAGGAAAAAGCTGGGCAGGAAGCTATACACTTCCGTCAGATGTAGTATTGTTAGGCGGTTTTGCATTTGATTCCTGTAAATTTACAGAGATTCACATTCCGGCCCGTGTACTGGATCTGGATTATGACTCTATGGCTTCTATAGGAGATACGAACACATATTATGCCTTTGATTCTATCAAAGACAGCTGTAAATTATACGTTGTAAAAAATTCTTATGTGGACAATTACTTTAATACACGTTATCATTTTTATTATGAAAATGGTGATGTGCTTCCAATCAGTTATGATCTGGCTGGCGGAACAAATGACAGCTCCAACCCATCCACTTTCACAGGTGGAAACAGTATTGAGCTGAAAGCGCCTACACGAAGCGGTTATACCTTTACCGGATGGACGCCAGTAGATGCGGATGAAGAAGTAAACTTTTCCGGTTCTTACACACCATCAATGGGTGAACTGGTAAGTGGTGTTAAACTGACTGCAAACTGGAAAAAGAACCCAGATCCTACCAAGGCACCGGAACCGACGAAAACCCCGGCGGCAGAGCCGACAAAAGCTCCGAATGCAGAGCCGACCAAGGCTCCATCTGCTCCGGAACCGACGAAGACTCCGAACGCTTCTGATAATAATCAGAACACTGTAATTCCATCCAAGCTTCCGAAGCTTACCGGAACCAAGGCCACCAATGTACTTACCGATGGTGCCAAGATTTCCTGGAAGCGGATTGCAAGAGCAACCGGATATCAGATCACAATTTCCACTGACAAGAAATTCAAGAAAAATGTAAAGAATTACATTGTTGAGGAAAATAAAAACAATGAACTGATCTACGGTTTGAAATCTGGAAAGACCTATTATGTAAAAGTAAGAGCAGTCGCACAGGGCGGCGGCAAGAAGGTTACTGGAAAGTATAGCAAGGCTGTTAAGTTTACAACCTATGTTGTGCCGAAGGTAAAGAAGATCAGTGTAAAGAATAACAAGAAGGGCGCGATCACCATTACGGCATCCAAGGTAAAAGGTGCTGCTGGTTATGCATTTGTAGTGACAGCAGATTCCGGTCTTACAGATATTGTAGCAATCAAGGAATCCAAGAAGAATACAGTAACGATAAAGAATCTTTCTAAGGGACATACGTATTATATACGTGCTTGTGCCTATAAGCTGAACAAGCAGAAACAGAAGGTGTTTGGCGTGTACGCAAAGAAAGCTAAGATTACAATCAAAAAATAAGAAATCAGTTGTTGTATTTAGTTACCTGCAAAAAGTGCTGCTGGTCAGGTGACCAGCAGACAGTAATAAAAAAGGAACTGTGTTTACAACCGGAGAGAACGTGACATGAAAAAAGATGAGCAGACAAATGTGTTGCTTTCGCTGAAAAACTTATATCGGTTGTTTACCGTGAAAGATTATCCGGTCTATTCTACCGGAATTCTAGGAGAAAAAAGTAAAAAGGGTCTGACTCTGGTCAGATTCTGGGATGAATATCTTCTCTATGAGTGGAAAAGCACCAGACACGGAAAAATGATTTTTCGAAAGGATGGAAGCCAGAACCGCTATCATTCGGAATTCTGTAACCGCAAGGAGAGCTTTCCCCTGTACCAGGTATATCTGCAGGAAGTGCTGGAATGCCTGAATGCGGAGACATTTGGCAGTCAGATACTGATTTTTGAAAAATTCTTGAAAGAGAAAAATTATAACCATTCTGTGTTTGTGCAGAAGATGAGAAAATTTCTGGACATGGCCATGGAATCAGATCCATGGCTGTCCAGAGAGTGTGGAGAAAAGTTGACTTTCTGGATCAATTACATAGAGAAAAAGCAGAAGGATTTTTCCAGATCCTTTGGGGCTGCCTGGTTCTTTACCATGCTTTGTCTGCATGCAATGGCAGGTCCGGAAATGTCAGAAGTGAAAATGGAACTGGTAAGGAACCGGGAGGACTTAAAACCGAAGCATATCTGGAATTGTATTTACCAGAATTCCGGAGAGACCAGGCAGAGTTTTCTTACTCTACGAAACTGTGAATTGTTCCGGAAATCTGTGAAAGCCAGCCATTTCTTTGGCAGAGAAGAAGAGTTATATGACTTGAAAGAGATGTTCTTCAATTCCGGAAAGTATCTGATTTCCGGAATTGGAGGAATTGGAAAAACAGAACTCATGCGTCAGCTTGTGAGCTGGATGGAGCAGGAAGAAGTAAAGTGCCGGATCGCAGCTGTTCAGTATGAGGAGAATCTGGCGGTCAGCTTTTCCAGAAGTTTTCTGAATCTTACTGGTGAGAGCGTGGAAGAAAGATTTCACGAAGGTATCTATCACTTGTCAGAAGAGCATCAGGAAAAAACAGTGCTTTTTCTGGATAATATGAACCATACGGAAGAGGAAGATCCTTACCTGTCAGAGCTGAAAGATCTGCCGTGCACCATATTTGTTACTTCACGTCAGAAACATCTGGATGGGTTTACTACATTTGGCATAAAGGCACCGCAAAAGAGTGCCTTAAGTTTGATTTTTCGTGACAATTACAACAAAATACTTTCCAGAGAGGAAAAAGACCGGCTGAGTCGTTTGCTGGAAAAAGAGATTTTTCAGCATCCTCTGACATTGAAGCTTCTTGGAAAAGCGGGAACCTACTATTTCGGAAATTGGGATTATCTGGAAGAAGAGCTGCAGAATAACTGGAATGATGTTGCAGAAGAGTCCGGACTCATTGATATGTACCGTGGGCTGTACAAACTGGCTGATATTGGAGAAACAGGAAGCCAGCTGGCAAGGATGTTCGCGCTTCTGCCTTATCAGGAAATTGACCGGAATTTTACTGTGATGTTTTTCCAGGGATTTTTGAAGAAAAACGAAACTCTGGGAGAGGCGCTTGGCAGACTGGTGAAATTCGGCTGGCTGGAAGATACGGGAAATGGTTACCGTATGCATCCTGTAATTGCAGAGAGTCTGTGTACAAAGGATTTTTCAGAAGCAGAGTTTCAGTCATTCTGGGAGCGGGCACAGAAGTGCTTTTTCCCGAAACAGGCACCGAAAGATGAGGATCCTCGTATGGAGGAAATTGCGTGGCTTGTCTTCCAGGGAATTTCCAGAGTGCAGGGAGCGGTCAGTGACCAGCTTGTGGCACTGGCGTCAGAGGCTGCCCGATATCTGGAGCTGCCTGTTCCTATGTGCGAGAAAATCCGGAAACTGGAAAAAAGATGTGCACAGATTTCCAATGAGACGAAGTTTATGGTAGCGTGTCTGACAGAGACAAAACCTGAACAAAACGAAGAATATATAGAACTCTTCCGCGAACAGCTGAAAAAGAGAACGCTATCATCGGAATGGATGTTGTTTGCTATAAGTGATTTTTGCAATGGGTTGGAGCAGAGCAGTAATTATGAGTGTTACCGGGAGATCTGTGATTTAATTTTTCAACAGAAGGATAATATTGATTATAAAATTGGATATGTGCTTTTGCAGACGAATATGCAGATGTTGAAGCTTAATGTGAAAAAGGCTGAAATGTGGGCAGAACGTGGAATCCTTATGTGTGTACAATGGGGGCATAGCCAGAGAATACTGGATTTTCTTTATCAAAAAGCAGAATGTCATATGTTTCTTCAGGAAAAAGAAAAGCTGGCAGATTGTCTGGAAAAAATAGAGCAGATACAACAGATACAAAGAAAGCGTCAGGGTGAGAGTGAGTTTGCAATATGGCAGCTTCGTGGTCAGCTTGCAGCTATGGATCAGAATATGGAAGAAGCCGCCTATTGTATGGAACAAGCAACGGAAAGGTGCAAAATGTACTGTGGTGAGAAAAATCAGATATATTCTGCCATGTCAGAGGAACTGGCACGAATGTACAATGCCGCCGGACGAAGGGAAGAGTCGTTGGCATGTCATCTTGCGGTTCGCAATCAGCTGCTTAAGAATGGCTATCGTGAGGGCTCTATACTTCTGATGGTGGACAACAATATGAGTGTAGTCTACCTGGACTTGGGAAGACCGGAAGAAGCGATCCCATATCTGACAGAGGCGCTGGAGCTTGCGAAGGAGAATGGACTTGTAGGTCCGGCAGTTGCAGAGCCTACCTGGAATCTGGCACGCGTTTACCGCGCACTTGGAGATGAAGAAAAAGAAGATATATATCTGAAAGCCGCCGTGGAAGGCTTCCGGGAATGCTACCCACCGGAACATCCCAAGCGGATCGCAGCTGAACAGAGACTGAAAGAACACCAGGGGGAATGAACCTGGCGTTTAAGTTAAGGATGATGAAGAAAATCACAATTAATCCCATTGACATACTAGGATAATTCGTAGTAACATAAATAGCAACATATCGCCGTGGGAGGATAATCATATGAGCGAAATCACTGCAACCAAAGAGCAGCAGAATAAATACGAAGCTTTAAAAGAATACTTACGCAGTCTGGGAAGTGTGGCTGTGGCTTTTTCAAGCGGGGTGGACTCCACGTTTCTTTTGAAAACAGCACACGATGTGCTGGGGGATAAATGTATCGCGATTACTGCCATGTCCTGTTCTTTCCCGAAGAGAGAACTGGAGGAGGCGAAAGCCTTCTGTGAGAAGGAAGGAATCCGACACATTACAGTAGAGTCTGAAGAATTGGAAATTGAGGGCTTCTGCCAGAATCCTGCCAATCGTTGCTATATCTGTAAGAAAGAGTTATTTGAGAAAATTTGGGACATTGCCAGAAAAGAGGGGCTGAATGCAGTGGCAGAAGGCTCCAATATGGACGACAACGGCGATTACAGACCTGGTTTACAGGCTGTTGCAGAGCTTGGAGTTAAGAGCCCGCTGCGCCATAGCGAATTATATAAAGAAGACATCCGCGCCCTGTCCAAAGACCTTGACCTTCCCACCTGGGAGAAACAGTCCTTCGCCTGTCTTTCTTCCCGTTTTGTGTACGGCGAGACCATCACGAAGGAGAAACTTGGCATGGTAGATAAGGCAGAGCAGCTTCTTCTGGATCTGGGATTTCATCAGCTACGTGTGCGTATTCATGGTACACTGGCACGAATTGAAGTACTGCCAGATGAACTCCAGAAAGTCCTGGAGAACCGCAACCAGATCGTGAAAGCCTTCAAAGAATATGGCTTTACATACGTGACCATGGATCTCCAGGGATACCGCATGGGAAGTATGAATGAAACATTGAAGAAATAGTTTTGGTTTACGTTGTGAACGGTAGGCTTGTAATGTATAAAAGTTGTGCATTGCTATAATTATGAGACCAAACTTTTGGACAGAGATGAAAGATTCTCTGTCTTTTTTTGATATTATCGTCTATACTATGCTGTTAGTTAATTGTTTTAAATGCGGTTTTACGCTATCATTAAATTAATCGTCTGACAAATTTTGGGAGGGAGTATGCTGCGGGCTCATTTGCAGAATAGCAGGTTATCCATTTAGAGGAAGCGTTTATTGTTATGCAGCAGATATTAATGGAAAAATCTTTGCCTCTGGAGTGTGTTTGAAAGGACGAAAAAAAGAATAGCGAGGTAAAGCGTATGAGAAACAGACGACTGGCATTGGCTGCAGCATTGCTGCTGGCAATCACAAGTGCAGACGGAGCAGCACTGGCAGTAAGTGGAGCTGATTTTTCTTCTGAGGAAGTATCAGAAGCCGTTTTTGACGAAGGGGAGAATGAGTGTCTGGACAATCAGGATGAGGTTCAGGAACAGGTTCAGACTCCGGAGATGGATCAGTCATCCGAGGATTCATTCTCAGATGCGTCTGGCATGGAAACAGCTGTAGAATGGCAGAACGAGGAAGCGGCAACAGCAGACGAAGCTCTGGTTTTTTCAGATGGAGAAGACACAGGAATTACCTATACCTTGTCAGATGACGGGAAACTGGTAATTTCCGGAACTGGAAGCATAGCAGATGATGCATTTGCTGGCAACACTAAGATAACAAGTGTGGTTATCTCAGAAGGAGTGACAGGCATTGGTTCCGGTGCATTTACTGGCTGCACCAATCTGACAAGTGTGACAATTCCAGAAGGCGTAACCGTCATAGATGGTATGACCTTTGGCAATTGCACCAGTCTGACAAGCGTAACCATTCCGGGAACGGTAACCTCTATAGAAGTTCAGGCATTCTGGAAGTGCAGCAGTTTGACAAGCATAACTATTCCTGCAAGCGTAACGAGCATCGGAAGCGGTGTATTTCAGGGGTGTACCAGTCTGACAAGTGTAAAGCTTTCAGAGGGCCTGACCAGAATTGGAGATCAGACTTTTGGCAGATGTAATGCGTTGGAAACCATAGAAATCCCGGCAAGTTTGACATCTATAGGAAATGATGCGTTTAAAAACTGTGCCAAGCTGAGAAGTATCCGCTGCTATGCAAATAGCAGCACGTGGCAGCCCAGATACATTTGTGATTCAAATACAACCGTATATTACAGCTACAATCCGAACCATACTCATTCCTACAAGTCACATGTGATAAAAATGAGTGGCTGTACCTATTCGGGATCTGAAGAAGAAATCTGTGAATTTTGCGGTGATTACTATACAAAAGAAACACCGGCACTTGGTCATGACTGGAACCGTGGGGAAACAACAGAAGATGCTTCCTGTGAAAGTGACGGAGAAAAAACTTATACCTGCAGAAGATGTGGTGACAAAAAGAAAGAGACAATTCCAGCAACCGGACATAGCTGGGTAAGGTCATGGCATGAAGATGCAACCTGTACAGATGACGGAGTCGATGAATACACCTGCAGATATTGCGATACGGAAAAGAGAACTACAATAAAAGCAACCGGACATAAATTTTCTGCATGGGCAGTAACACAGGAAGCAACTGTGGATGAGGAAGAAGTCCAGACACGTACCTGCAGTGCATGCGGTGAGCAGGAAACAAAAATTACCCGGGACAGACTGCAGCCAACAATGAAATTGAATCAGTCCAGTATTGTGCTGAAGACCGGACAGAAGACGAAGTGTCTGAAAGTAACCGGGCTTGCAAAGGGAGATTTCATTTCCACCTGGAGTACGGATAACTGGAGTATTGCAGATGTATCTGTTAGTTCAGATGGAACCTGTAACATTACCGCCGGTAAAACTACAGGCAAAACCCGTATTCACATATACCTGAACAGCGGATATGAAAAGTCTGTTACCGTAAAAGTCCAGAAAACCGCTGTAAAAACCACAAAGATCAAAGGTGTGCCGAAAACACTGAAATTAAAGAAAAATCAGAAATATTCCCTGAAACCGGTTTTAAAACCAGTAACAAGCAAAGAAAAAATCACCTACAAATCCAGCTCCTCCAAGGTGGTAAAGGTAGATTCCAAGGGCAGAATTACTGCAAAGAAAAAAGGAACAGCCGTAATTACGGTGAAAGCAGGGAAGAAAACAGTTAAGTGTAAGGTGACTGTGAAATAACGTATATTTTGAAAGGACAGGAATGAAATATTTTCTGTCCTTTTTCATGAATATTTATTGATTCTTTTTCTCACATTTCCTATAATAAGCCTATGTGTTATAAATTTACCCATGTGACATGTAAAAACGCCGGAAAGGATATTGTATCCCGTAGAAGTCAGCGATGCATTTTACCTGTTGCAGGGGCTTTTTGTTTTGAAGATTTGGGATTTCAAACACGCTCTGGTCTGCCATGGCAGCAGGTCTTTGGACAGTGCTGCGGGCAGAAGTATATATTGAGTTAAGCTGCGGTATCAGGTGCCGTGAGGGAGTAAAAGAGTATGAAGAAAAAATGTGTGGCAATGATGTTAATCGCAATAATGACCGCATCTTTAGCTGGTTGTGGAAGCAGCAAGGACGGAAGCGGTAAATCTGTAAAGCTGGATTCGGATCACCCGGTGTCCCTGACGATCTGGCATTATTACAACGGTGCCCAACAGGCAATGTTTGACACCCTTGTAAAGGAATTTAATGCCTCCGTTGGAAAAGAGGAGGGTATCTACGTGGAGAGCTACAGTCAGGGTTCCGTATCCGACCTTGAGGAAGCAGTCAACAGCTCTTTGAACAGAGAAGTAGGAGCAGAAGAACTGCCGGATATTTTTTCTTCCTATTCTGATACTGCTTACGCAGTACAGCAGCAGGATAAGCTGGCAGACCTTTCCGTGTATTTTACAGAAGATGAGCTGTCCAGGTATGTAGATTCCTACATCCAGGAGGGCTATTTTAACCAGGATGGCGCTTTATATCTTTTCCCAGTTGCCAAATCCACAGAGATCACCATGATCAATAAGACTGACTGGGAGCCTTTTGCAGAAGCCACTGGAACTACAGTGGAGGAACTTGCCACTACAGAAGGTATTGCAGAAGTTGCACAGCGCTACTATGAGTGGACGGATGAGCAGACCCCGGATGTGCCGGACGATGGAAAAGCATTCTACGGCAGAGACTCCATGTCCAACTATTTTATCATTGGCATGAAGCAGATGGGAAAGGAAATTTTCCAGGTGAAAGATGGAAAAATGACCTTAAACACAGACGAAGATCTGATCCGCCGCCTTTGGGATAATTACTATGTACCATATATGAAGGGCTATTTCGCATCTCTTGGAAAATTCCGTTCCGATGATGTGAAGACAGGAGATATTCTTGCATACACGGGCTCCACATCTTCTGCCGTATACTTCCCGGATACCGTGGAAATAGGGAATAAAAGCTATCCGATTGATTACATCGTATGTGATTCTCCGGTTATGGAGGGCGGCGAGAACATAAAAGTTCAGCAAGGTGCCGGAATGGCAGTGACCAAGTCTGATGAGGAACATGAGTATGCTGCAAGTGTATTCCTGAAATGGTTCACACAGAAGAACCAGAACCTGCGCTTTGTATGCGAATCCTCCTATATGCCGGTTCTGAAAGAAGCCAACAGCGTAGACGCACTGGATTCCGTTATCAAAGAGAATAATATAGAAGTCAACCAGAAGGTTTACGATTGTTTTACAACGGAAATGGAAGACTTTGATAAAACAAGTTTCTATACAATTGGAGCCTTTGACAATAGCTACAGTGCCCGTAAGATCCTGGATTATTCTCTGGCTGACAAGGCAAAGGCTGATAAAGATGCCATGGACGCTGCAATCGCAGACGGAGAGAGCCGGGAAGAGGCTCTTGCACAGTATCTGACAGATGAGAATTTCCAGAACTGGTATACGGAATTCTGCCATAGCCTGGAGTGTATTTGAAAAAACATTCAAAGTGGTTTTTTAGACAGATTCTGGACATAAGGAGGTGCGGAGGACTGTGAAGAAAAAGAAATCTCTTTGGAACATATTTCTGATTCCTATACTGATCATTGTGTTTGTACAGGGTGCAGTCCCATTCCTGTCATTGATTTTCAGCGGAATCCGCTCAAACATGGAGAATGCGGTTATCGGTCTGGACAGTCATACGGTGGAGAACCGTAAGGTGGTTCTGGAGAACGATATGATCGAGCAGTGGAGCAGCGTGTACAAGGAAAGTGACAGTCTTTCCTCTGCGCTGACAAAGGTATTGAGCGATCATCAGATGGATATGCAGGGCTTCATGGGCTCAGGGAAAGTTCAGGAGGAATATCTGGAAACGGTTTTTTATGATATGGTGGAGGTTTTGCAGTACAATTCCACTTCTGGAATTTTTCTGGTTCTGGGAAATGACGGTGATACAGATTCGGAAGGGGAATACAAAGGCTTCTGGGTGAGAGACTCAGATCCCCAGACCAAAACGGCTTCCCGCACGGACCTGCTGATGGAGCGTGGAAGTAAGGTACTGTCGCAGAATATGTCCATTTCACTGGATACTTCCTGGCATACAGATTTCCACTTCCAGGGCAATGGGAAAAGAGATGCCGATGACTTTTTTTACCAGCCATATATAACAGCAGAAAATTACGTTGATTCCCGCACCAGTATGAAAAATCTGGGCTATTGGTCGAAGCCGTTTATTCTGGAAGATTTCTATAAGGATAACCATAAGATGATCACATATTCGGCACCTCTTGTTTATGATAAAACCGTTTACGGTGTGCTTGGAATTGAAGTGGGAGTGAATGATCTGACCAAATTTTTTCAGGTAAAAGATCTGGATTCCGATCTGAATGCAGGATTTGCCCTTGTGGTAGACCATGGAAATGGAAATTATGAGGGAATTGCCGGTGAGGGTGCGCTGTATGATGCAGTTTCCCGGGACGGAAGTGACTTTGTTCTGGAGGAGCCGGTGCAGGAGAATTTGCGGCTGGTACAGGGGGCTGCCATTGGGAAACAGCAGATTTACGGACTTGTGAGCAATCTGGAGCTGTACAGCAGAAATGTGCCGTATGAAGATACGCAGTGGGCATTGTGCGGTTTTGTTACAGAGGATTCTGTGTATGGATTGATTTCCGATGTTTATGAGAGAATTCTGGGAGCGATTCTGGGAAGTGCCCTGATGGCGGTTATTCTGGTTTATTTTCTTGTCCAGTATGCGACGGAACCGGTTTACCATCTGGTGGAGAGTGTACGAGGCGGAGTGAAGGGAATTCACGGTTTTCAGGAGTCAGGTATTCAGGAGCTTGATGAGCTCCATAAAGTGATAGAGAATCTGACGGATACCAAGATGCAGACAGAGAATCAGCTTCTGGAGGAAAAGGAGCGCTATCGGATTGCGGTAGAAAGTTCCCAGGATGCCTTTTTTACCTACAAATGTAAGGAAAAACTGCTGGAAATAGTTAACAGTAAAGGCAATGACGGTGTATGGGACTGCGGAAAGCATCCGGAATTTCTTGATAATGACAGTATCCATCCGGCAGATAAGGCAAAGCTGGTGAACGCAGTAAAAAGCTCAGACGGCGTTCTGGATGTTGACTTTCGTCTGCAGCATGCCAATGGAGAATTTCAGTGGGTAAATCTATCCGGAAGCATTACTTTTGATGAGAATAAAGAGCGCAGCAGGGTCGTTGGCTGTATTCACAATGTGCATCAGCACAAGCTTCTGGAGCAGGCGCAGAAAAGAAAGCAGATTTATGACTCCATTACCTCTTTTTACCGCCTTGGAAGCGGACTGGAAGTTGTGGAAACACTGTGTCGGGATGACCCGGAAGGAGTACTGGTACTTCTGGAAATCCAGCAGTTTTCCAAAATCGATGAGCGCTATGGCCTGATCTTCGGAGATATTATTCTGGAGCAGTTTGCCGGTCTGCTGGCGAAGCGCTTCCAGGAGGACGGTTTAAACGGTGGTATTTATATCAGGGCTGGTGCAGACCAGATGCTGGTATGGCTGCCAGTATGTACGACCGGACCGGTCGTGAGAAGTGTACAGAGACTGGAAAAGGATTTTGGGGCGCTTACAGATGAGAAGTATCTGTCCCTTTCCCTGAAATGCGGAATCGCAGTTACAGGCAGCAGAAATTCGCTGTCTGAGGCACTTGAACAGACGAAGACTGCTCTTACAGCTGCACGTCATGGAAAGCAGGAAATCATGTTCTATGAGGAGCTTTCAGCGGAGGAAAAAGCCTGTGCTGCTGATGTGGCATTTGCTGAGGTGGCTTCTCTGGAACGTCTGAAGGAAATGACACTTTCCTCTATAGCTCTGAACCTGTTTGACAGAGATGGTGATACTTCTGTGGTTCTGGATATTCTGGCGCTGAAGCTGCAGGAGAAATACCATCTGACAGACATTGTGATCACCCATTTCAATGGGGAATATATGGTAAATAACCTGCTGTACTGTTGGAAAACCTGGAAGAAAAAGGACGGCTGGGACGGTATGGTCCACTGTTCTGAGAAGCAATATCAGCACTTTGTGGAGACCCAGGAAATGCAGCAGCTTCTGACCTCTGGGGAAAGCATACGGAAAGAACCACTGATTCAGCCTTTTGCTTCGGGCAGAAACGATATTGTATTCCATATGACAGACAACGGACAGTATTCCGGAAGTATTGTATTCCAGGACATTGACCAGGATGTTCTGGAGAAAAAAGAAGAGTGCAAGTGTCTGGAAGAAATCAGCGCAATTATTCAGAACCGGTTGAATCTGGAGCGTCACGATCTTTCTGCCAAGGCGAAATCGGATTTCCTGGCCCGTATGTCTCATGAGATCCGTACTCCTATGAACGGTATTATCGGTATGACGGAGATTGCATTGAAAGATGGACAGACTGAGGAGCGGCGAATCGACTGTCTGAGAAAAATCGAGCACTCCTCGGAATATCTGCTTGGGCTTATCAACGATATTCTGGATATGTCCAAGATCGAGAGCGGAAAGATGAGGCTGATCGAAGAAAAATGTAATCTCATGGAGATGATACAGGGACTTCGTCCTTTGCTGGAAGCGAAGCTGAACGAAAATAACATTCAGTATATAGCAGATATCCAGCTGAAAAACCATTGGTTTCTGGCAGATTCCCTGAGGCTGAACCAGGTTCTGGTAAATCTTCTGGGAAATGCGCTGAAGTATTCCAAGCCAGATGGACATGTGTGGCTGACCGTTCGCGAGACGGAAGAAGAGAAAGGGTTTTCCAATCTGTATTTTCAGGTCAGGGATGATGGAATTGGAATTGCACCTGAGAAACAGCAGCTTATTTTCCGGCAGTTCGAGCAGGCGGATAATTCTGAAAATGCAAGAAAACAGGGCACTGGTCTTGGTCTTGCCATCAGCAGAAGAATTGTGCGGATGATGGATTCCGATATTAAGCTGGAAAGTGAACCTGGTAAGGGAAGCAGCTTCAGCTTTAGCGTGAAGTTTCAGCCGGTAAGCGGTGAGAAGACTACGGTCACCAGCCGGCCGGAGGAGATCAGCTTCCCGGGAAAAAGAATCCTGGTGGTTGAGGATAATGAGCTGAATATGGAAATTATCTGTACGATCCTTGAAAATTACGGAATTGAAACCGAGCAGGCAGTTAACGGCAAAGAAGCTGTGCGGCGCATGGAAGAATCCGTTCCCGGATATTACGATATGATCTTTATGGATATTATGATGCCGGAAATGGACGGACTGGAAGCTACCCGGACCATCCGGAATCTGGATCGTGAGGACTGCAAAAAAATCCCGATTTACGCAATGAGCGCCAACGCTTTTGACGAGGATGTGAAGCGTTCCCTTGCAAGCGGTATGAACGGACATCTTTCCAAGCCTGTGAATCTGCAGGTGCTGGAGAAGACACTTTGGGAAGTGCTGGGATGAAAATAAAAAGTGCCAGAGCCCTTTTTTAAAACAGGTTCTAAACTACACTTTACTGATTAAAAAGACCATTCATTTTCAAGTCAGGATTGAAAGTGAATGGTCTTTTAATGCATCTTGTGCAATATATTGACAGTTTGTGATAACCCCGTCTTTTATAGACGGGGTTGTGTTATATTATGCTCACGAAATAAAGGGAAAATACTATTAGAGGTTCCCTGTGTTTCCGGTTTGCATTTTATGTTAAAGCGTGCCGCCGGGCGGGGAGCAATTGTATTTGAAATGATATGGAAGGGAGCAATTACAAGCATGAAATATCAGAACATCATAGATAATATGACCTTGAAAGAAAAAGCCGCATTCCTCAGCGGAAAAAGCGAGTGGCAGACAAGAGATTTCCCACGTCTGGATATTCCGGCGATTTTCTGTTCAGACGGACCGAATGGTGTGCGTAAACAGGCTGGAGCAGGAGATCATCTGGGAATCAATCCGGCAGTGCCGGCAACCTGTTTCCCAACAGCGGCAGCTATGGCAAACAGCTGGGATGAAGAACTGGAGCAGAGGGTAGGCGTTGCCCTTGGTGAAGAATCCATGGAAGAAGACGTAAACGTTCTTCTTGGACCGGGACTGAACATTAAGAGAAATCCTCTCTGTGGACGTAACTTCGAGTATTTTTCCGAGGATCCCTATCTTTCCGGAAAAATGGCAGCTGCTTTTATCCGCGGTGTGCAGAGCACAGGAGCAGCAGCCTGCGCAAAACATTTCGCTGTAAACAGCCAGGAGCTTCGCCGTATGGCAATGAACGCAGTGGTAGATGAGAGAACTCTCCGTGAGATCTACCTCACCGGTTTTGAGATTGCCATCAAAGAGGGCGGCGCGAAAACGGTTATGAGCAGCTACAACGAAGTAAACGGTGTCTACGCCAACGAAAACGAGCATCTGCTCAAAGACATCCTTCGCGATGAGTGGGGCTTCGATGGCTCTGTGATCACAGACTGGGGTGCTTCCAACGACCATTCCCTGGGTGTAAAGAACGGTTCCACCCTGGAAATGCCGACTCCAGGACTTGATGCAGCAAGAGAGCTTCTTGCCAGTGTAGAAAGCGGCAAGATCAGCGAAAAAGATATCGATGAGCGTGTAGACGAGCTTCTTGACCTGGTACTTACTACTTCCGAAAATGCGAAACATTACAAGAAAGTGGCTGACAAGAAGGCTCTTCATGAGGAGCATCACAAGCTGGCACGTCTTGCCTGCGAAAACAGTGCAGTCCTTCTGAAAAACGAAGGTGGAATTCTCCCGGTTGGAGAAAAGGTTCAGGCAGCCATAATCGGTGACTTCGCTTTTGACCCAAGATACCAGGGCGCAGGTTCCTCCATGGTAAACTCCACAAAAGTAGATTCCATCAAGGACATGCTGGAGACCAGCGGAATTTCCGTAACTGGAATCGTCCGCGGTTATCAGCGTGACGGCAAGGAAGACGAAGCTATGAAAAAAGAGGCCGTGGATCTTGCACGCCGTTCTGATGTAGTTCTGTTTTTCTTCGGACTGAACGAAAAAAGCGAGACAGAAGGTCTTGACCGTAAGCATCTCCGCATTCCCCAGAACCAGATCAACCTGATTCAGGAGCTGGCAAAAGCAAATGCAAACATGGTTGGTATCATCAGCGCAGGTTCTGTTATCGAAATGCCATGGCACCATCATTTCAAAGCCCTGCTTCATACCGCCCTCATGGGACAGGCTGGTGCAGGCGCAGTTCTTGACATCCTTTCCGGAAAGGTTAATCCATCTGGAAAGCTTGCAGAAACTTACATTAAGAAATATGAGGATACTCCTTCTTACAATTACTATCCGTCACAGGAGCGGAACTCTGAGTACAGAGAGGGAATTTACGTAGGATACCGCTACTTCGACACCGCAGGTGTGCCGGTAAACTATCCATTTGGATATGGTCTTTCCTACACTACATTTGAATATGACAATCTTCAGGTGAAGCCGGATGGGGCGACGTTTACCCTTCGCAACACCGGAAAGTATGATGGTGCAGAGATTGCCCAGCTTTATGTAGGACTTCCGGGAGCAAAAGTTTTCCGCCCGGTCAAGGAACTGAAAGGTTTTTCCAAGGTGTTCTTAAAGGCAGGCGAGGAGAAAACCGTTACCATTAAGTTCGACGACAAGACATTCCGTTACTGGAATATGAAGACAAATAAATGGGAAGTAGAAGGCGGCGTTTACAGCATTATGATCGGTGCAAGCTGTGCGGATATCCGTCTTCAGGATTCTCTTGCCATTATCGGAACCACTGAGGTAATGCCATACTATACTAACCGCGTTTCTTCTTACGTGGAGGGAAAAATCCAGCAGGTCGGAAATGAGGAGTACGAGACGATCCTGGGACATTCCATCCCGGACGGAAGCTGGAGCGGCGAGCTTGGCATGAACGATGCCCTTTGCCAGATGTATTACGCGAAGAGCGGAATTGCCCGCTTCATCTGTAAAAAGCTGGGCGAAAAGCTGAAAAAGAGCGAGGCAGCGGGAATTCCGGATCTCAACACCTTGTTCCAGTACAACATGCCATTCCGTGCAATCGCTAAGATGACAGGCGGCATGGTTTCTATGGAAATGGTAGAGGGACTTCTGAAGGTTGTAAACGGCCATTTCAGCGGTCTTGGAAAAGTAATCAGCGGATTTTTCAGAAATCAGAAGCTGAACAAGCAGTACGAGAAAGATCTGGAAGAGCAGAAATAGGAGGAGTATCATTATGGGAAAAATCAAACAGTTAATCGAAGATCACCCAAATATCTGGGAGTTTATTAAATTCAACGTATTATCCAACTGCGCAACTATTACAAACTTCATTATCATGTGGCTGTGCACCGGTTTTATTTTCAAAAGCTTTGCAAATACACCATTTAAGTTTCTGGTGTTCAATTACGCTGATAATATCGAGTCCAATCTTGGTTTATGTGGATTTTTAAGCTTTTTGGTTGCAACTGCAGCAGCCCAGACCGTAAACTTCTTTGTACAGAAGAACCTGGTTTTCAAATCCAATGCAGCGTTTGAGAAGGCTGTACCGAAATACATTGTACTTGCAGTTGTGCTGGTGCTTGTATCCGCAGCACTTCCGGCTTACAGCCAGAGCTTTTTCGTAAACATCGGTATTTCCGAAGCACTTGCACCTACACTCGCAAATGTTCTGAACATTCTGGTTCAGGTAGTTCTCAGCTACCCGACCATGAAATTCTGGATCATGCCGAACAAATAAAGATGATTGTTCTTTACCCGGATTGCCTTGCAGTCCGGGTTTTTTAATGCTAGAGCGTGTTTGAAAAAGGCTTTCTGCAAGATGTGCGTCACAATTTGTGGGAGATTTCGCTCGGATGAGGGCACCGTAGCGGGCTACGGCAACCGAATTCGGGTGAAATCTCCCGCAAAGTGGGGCGTGCAGATTGCGGGAATGATTTTTCAAACACGCTCTAATATTAAAAGGCGGAATTTAACAATTTAAACACATTTTTCCCACAAAGAGAACACAAATTGTCTCTATACTGTGAACTATCAAATGAAAAGAACATAAAAGAGTTTCTAAAGGAGGCTTTTATCATGAAGAATAGAAATGAAGAATTAAAGAGAAAACTTAAAAAGGCAGCAAGCATTAGTCTTTGCGCAGTACTGGCAGGCGGCCTTGCAGCAGGGACATATACAGGAGTTAACTATCTGACAGGCTATGAGCAGAACGTACAGGCAGCAAGCGAAGGTAAAGTTGAGCTGCTGAAATCCGAGAAGAAATCGGATGATTCCCAGGATGACAGCAAAGATGAGAGTACAGCAAAGGGTAGCCTTGATGTATCTGATATTGTAGAAGAGGCAATGCCAAGTATCGTTTCCATTACAACCAAATCTGTAGAAGAGGTTCAGAACTACTACGGAATGTTTGGTCAGTACGGTGCTTACTCTCCTGAGCAGAGAGAAGTACAGGGAAGCGGTTCCGGTATTATCATTGGTAAGAACGATTCCGAGCTTCTGATCGCAACCAACTATCATGTAGTAGAAGGTGCGGAGACTTTATCTGTTGGCTTCTGTGACAGCACAGCATGTGAGGCTAAGGTAAAAGGTTATGACAGCGAGAGGGATCTTGCAGTTGTAGCAGTTTCCCTGGATGATATTGACAGCGATACAATGGATGCCATTACGATTGCAACTATCGGTAATTCCGATGACCTGAAGGTTGGTGCACAGGTTGTTGCAATTGGTAACGCACTTGGTTATGGTCAGTCCGTAACAACCGGTATTGTAAGCGCCAAGAACCGTCAGCTGAATTCTGATGATACAGTCGGCGATTATGACAGCGACAGCAATTCCGCTACAAACCTGATCCAGACAGATGCAGCAATCAACCCAGGCAACAGCGGTGGTGCTCTTCTGAACATGAACGGTGAGGTTGTTGGTATCAACTCTGCAAAGCTTGCTTCCACAGCGGTTGAGGGTATCGGTTATGCAATTGCAATTTCTGATGTAACAGATACGCTGGAGAGCCTGATGAATGAGGAGACCAGAGATAAAGTTGATAACCACGGTGTTCTGGGAATCACAGTTCGGAGTGTTGACAGTGCAGTAAGTGAAGCATACGGTGTTCCGGAAGGCGTTCTTGTAAGAGACGTAACAGAAGGCGGTGCAGCTGATGAGGCTGGTATTGAAGCAAAATCCATCATTACAAAATTTGCAGGCAAGGTTGTTACAACCAAGGAACAGCTGGTTGATTTCCTTTCCTACTACGAGCCTGGTGAGGATGTAGAGCTTACCATTGAGGTTCCGGATGGAAAAGGTTACAAAGAAGAGACAGTAACTGTAACTCTTGGCGAGAACACAAATACACAGAGTACGGATTCCAAGGACAACGGTGACGGTCAGGGAAGCAGCCAGGATGATAATCTTCTGGAAGACTGGGAGAATAACGAAGGCGGCTCAGGTCTCCAGTACGGCGAGGGCTGGAATTAAAAAGCTTCGGAAATGTGAATAAAATAAATAATAGAATGAGAGAGGTTCATCTGTAAAAAAGGTGGACCTCTTTTTTCGGGCAAAATTTCCCACAAAGCGAGGCATGCCGGTTGCGAAACAGATTTTTCAAATATACTCTGCTTTGAAATAGTTAGAAAACACATAGAAAACTGAATAATAGATTGCGTAACCTACCTTAAAAAGGTATAATTATTTTATTGTCTGCAGACTGCGGCATAATATTTTTTAGAGTTATACGAAAAAGGAAAAGAGTCAGCAAAATGAACAACGAAAGATTTCTGGTTTTCGATATAGATGATACCTTATACAGCCAGATGGAGCCGTTGCTTACAGCCTGTGAGTTCAGTCTGGGCAGGAAGCTTCCGGATCCGGAGCTGTTTTACCGGATCTTCGGGAAAAGAAGCGCTGAAATGTTTCTGTTCAGCGAGAGTGGACAGGTTTCCATTCATGAATCCCGGATTTACAGAATTGAAAATACTATGAAAGACCTGGGAATTCCCTTTACCAGAGAGCAGGCAGAGCTCTTCCAGAAGAGATATAAAGAGAATCAGTCCCATCTTCATGTTTCAGGGGTAATGACACAACTGCTGGACGAATGCGAAGCTGCCGGAGTGAAAATGGGCGTGATCACCAACGGACCTTTTTCCCATCAGGTTCAGAAGTTTCACACACTGGGACTTGATAAATGGTTTACAGAGGATCAGCTGATCGTGTCTGCAGGTGTGGGCGTGGTCAAGCCGGATGTGAAGATATTCCGCATGGCAGAAGAAAAATGGGGAATGAAGCCGGAGAATACTTTTATGATCGGGGATTCTCTGGAGAATGACATTGCAGGTGCAAAAAATGCCGGATGGAAGACCATCTGGATGAACCATCACCGTTATACGGTTCCGGAAGGTATGGAAAAACCAGATTATATTGCATATACAGAGGAAGAGTTGAGAAAGCTTATTGTCCAAATATGCTTTACAACGAAGAAGGATGGATAAAGTATGGTATCAGATTACAAAATCACCATGGAGCAGGCAGAATACGAGATGGTCTGTTACCGTAGGGTTTTTAACTTTGTAAGGCTTCTTGACCAGGAAAAACTGGAGAAATTGAATGCAGAAGGTCTGTTGGCAGCAGAGGGCGGACAGACAAAAAAAGCAGATTTGTGCATAGGACATTTTTGCCAGGGCTGTGTGGCAATGGAAGCCTTTTTACGGAAGGCAGAGCTGTGCAAGCTGGAATTTATTGGAGATGACATTTATCAGATCATGGCTAAATATCTGGAAATTGACGGTAATCCTTATGTAATGGAGCTTTTGAAGAAAATGGACAAAAGCAGCCTGATCGACCGGAAAGATCATGAGCGCCTGATCAGCAGCCTTACCGGATATAACGAGAGACTGTATCAGGATGTTCTTACGAAGGCATACAACAGACGTTATTATGAAGAAGAATTGAAGTCCAAGATGGGACCGGCTGGAATTGCCATGATCGATCTGGACGATTTTAAGCTTTATAACGACACATATGGACATAATGCCGGGGATATGGCACTGACTGTTGTTGCAGAAACCATATGCAAGCATATCCGTAAGGATGATATTCTGATCCGCTATGGAGGGGATGAGTTTCTTCTGGTGCTTCCCGGAGTAACAGAAGTGAAATTTGCCGGAAGACTGCAGGAAATCCATGATAAGATCCATCTGGCTACTGTGCCGGGATATGCCGGGATTCAGCTTTCTGTGAGTATTGGAGGAACAATTGCCGGGGCAGATGAAACCATCGGAAGTGTGGTAGGAAGAGCTGACCGCTTTATGTACCAGGCGAAAACCCGTAAGAATCTGGTGGTAACCGAGTCTAATGAGATAAAAGATGGAAATGCAGACGGCGCAGAGGTTAATCGTGATGAGCTGAAACAGCAGATTCTGATCGTGGATGATGCTGAGCTGAACCGTGATATTCTTGCGGAGATTCTGCACCATGATTTTAAGACTATGGAAGTAAGCAGTGGGGAGGAATGTCTCTCCGTGCTTCGGGAGTATGGTGCAGGAATCTCACTGGTGTTGCTTGATATTGTAATGCCTGGCATGGACGGCTTTGCAGTTCTTGAGGCGATGAACCGGAACCATTGGATTGAGGACATTCCGGTCATCATGATCTCCAGTGAGGAGACAGAATCATATATACGCCGGGCGTATGAAATGGGAGTTTCAGACTATATCAGCCGCCCGTTTGATGCCAAGGTTGTTTACCGGCGTGTATATAATACTATTAAATTATACGCAAAACAGAGGCGCCTAATCACACTTGTAACGGATCAAATTCGCGAAAAAGAAAAAAATAGTCAAATTTTGATAGATATTCTCAGCCATATCGTAGAATTTCGTAATGGAGAGAGCGGTCAGCACGTTCAGCACATAAAGATGTTGACCGGATTTCTGTTGGACAGACTGATGCAGAAAACGGACAAATATGATCTGAAATGGTCTGACCAGTACATGATCACAATTGCATCTGCCCTTCACGATATTGGTAAAGTGGGAATCGACGAGAAGATTTTGAATAAACCAGGCAGACTGACAAATGAAGAGTTTGAGGAAATGAAGAAGCATACCCTGATCGGTGCTTCCATGCTGAAGAGCCTTGGTGTTTATCAGAATGAAGAGCTTGTGAAGGTGGCTTACCAGATCTGCAGATGGCACCACGAGCGCTATGACGGCAAGGGCTATCCGGATGGTCTGAAGGGGGAAGAAATTCCGATTGCAGCCCAGGTGGTTTCTGTTGCGGATGTATATGATGCACTGACAAGCGAGCGTGTTTATAAGAAAGCATTTTCCCATGAGAAGGCTATGGAGATGATCCTGGCTGGTGAGTGCGGAACCTTCAATCCGCTGCTTCTGGAGTGTTTGCAGGATATTCAAGGCAATATCCAGGTGGAAATGAAGAGAGCAGCAGAACAGCCTATGCTTGTGCAGAATTCTTATGTGGGGAAGATGATTGAGACGGTGCAGTAGGCATGGATTATTATAATGTATTATATTGCGGTATTGTTCGGCGAAGGGTTTTTGGGAAAGATCGTGAACAGCAGCATTTGCAGGTCGGGGGACCTGCGGGAGTGGGGGTAAGTTTTACTTTATGAAAAAGAAAATTCTTACACTGGCGGCAGTGGTAACACTGCCGTTTATTCTTCTTGTGATGTATCTTCTTGCCTCGATGGCAAGCTACAGCAATACCTACGATGAGATCGTAAGCAACATGACTGTAGCGAACAATTACAATCTGAATTTCAAAGAAGAGATGGACGAGAGCCTGTATAAGCTGGTTGTTGGCTACGTCACTCTGGATACCATCGAAACAGACAAAAGTCTTAAGAATCCATATACTTTAATAGATGAATTACGCAGCGAGTTTACCAGACTGACAGCCATTACCACAGAATCTGAGAGCAAGCTGTGGCTGGAGAGCCTTCTTCGCAATATCGATACCCTGGAAAAAAGGGTGGACGATATTGTGGACAGCATTTCTGCCGGTGGCAGATATAATGAGAATATTGAGAAGCTGGACAACAATATTTACATTTTGACAGAATTGATCCAGGACGATATTCAGTATTATATTTATTATCAGACACGTTATATGGACAAGGTCACGGATACCCTGCAGGATCAGATCAGGCGGTTTATGGTGGTGTGCAGTGTGCTGATCGGCGTGCTGATCATTGTGGTTGCAGTCAGCGCGGTGATGATCGTTTCCGGTATTATACAGCCTATCAGTCAGCTGAACCAGGCTACGGAGAAAATCGCTCAGGGTGATTTTAATGCCAGAGCCCAGGCGGATTCCGAGGATGAGGTGGCTGAGCTTGCAGTGAGCTTTAACAAAATGGCAGGAAGCATGCAGTCTCTGATCGATAAGGTAAAGGAAGACGAGCGGAAAATGCGAAAAGCAGATCTGCGCCTTCTTCAGGAGCAGATCCAGCCTCATTTTCTTTATAATACGCTGGACACCATTGTGTGGCTGATCGAGTCCAATGAGCCGGACGAAGCGGTGACCATGGTTGTTACACTGTCGGACTTTTTCCGTGAGATCCTCAGCAAAGGGAAGGAATTTATCTCCATTAAGGAAGAAGAGAAGCATATCAGCAGTTATCTCCAGATCCAGGAAATGCGTTACCGGGATATTCTGGAATATGACATTCAGCTGGATCAGGTAATTTATAAATATCAGATTCTGAAGCTGACTCTTCAGCCGGTGGTGGAGAATGCACTTTACCATGGAATCAAGTATAAACGTGCTAAGGGATGTATTCACATTCATGGGGAAAAAGAGGGAGATATTATCCGTCTGACTGTCCGGGATGATGGTGTGGGCATGGATGAGGATGAGCTTGAACAGCTTCGTCAGCAGATCGAGAAGCCCTGCCAGGAGACGGAGAAGGGCTTTGGCCTGGCAAATGTAAATGAGCGTATCCACATGTATTTCGGACCGGAGTATGGAATGAAGATCCAGTCACAGAAGGGTAAGGGAACTACAGTGGAGATTGTAATTCCGGCTCTTCTGGAAGCTCCGGTTGAGAAAACAGGGAATGATACAGCAAAAGTAGTTGAAGTCGGCAACAGCGTGAATTCTGACGCAAATAAAAAAATAAAAAGTAATCCGAAACAGCAGAATGCCAATAAGATAATTGAGGGTGGACGGCCACAGCAGGAGGAGACAGGCGTATGAGACAGTTTATAAGAAAAAACATCTGGGCTGTAGCACCGGTTGTGTTTGTGCTTGTGGCACTGGTTCTTCTGGGAAGTCCTTTGAGCAGCAGTAAAGTGCAGGAAACTCCTGCGGAGGACGACAATCTGATCGTAGTAGGTGTTTCCCAGGTGGGAAGCGAATCTGTATGGCGAAGTGCCCACACGCAGTCCATTCAGGACGCTTTCACCAGGGCAAACGGCTACATGCTGATTTTTGACAATGCCAGACAGAAACAGGCCAATCAGATCAAGGCCATCCGAAGCTTTATTTCCCAGCAGGTGGATTATATCGTACTTTCTCCTATTGAGGAATCTGGCTGGGACACTGTGCTTCAGGAGGCGAAGGATGCCGGGATTCCGGTAATTCTCATAGATCGTAAGGTTTCTGTGGATGATGACTCCCTCTATGCTTCCTGGGTTGGTTCCGATTTTGTCCGCGAAGGACAGGATGCCGGTTACTGGCTTGAGGATTACATGAAAAAGCAGGGCAGGGAAGATGACGAAGTTAACATTGTAGTGCTGAAAGGAACCAAAGGCGCCTCCGCCACCATCGGCAGAACCCGTGGGTTCAATGAAGTGGCAAAGGTGCAGCGCAATTGGAACATTTTGCAGCAGGTAGACGGAGAATTTACCACAGCAAAAGGAAAAGAAGAGATGGCAAGGCTTCTGGATCAGTATGAGGACATAGATGTGGTGGTTTCACAGAACGATGACATGACTTTTGGTGCTCTTGAAGCCATCAGAGAAGCAGGAAAAACTGCAGGAGTGAACGGCGATATTACGGTAATTTCCTTTGATGCGGTGGATGCGGGCGTGGAGCTGGTGAGAAATGGGGAGATCAACATTGATGTCCAGTGTAATCCTGACCAGGGAAAATACGTGGAGCAGATCATTCAGGATATGGAAGCTGGCAAAGAAATAGAGAAAGCATATTATGTTCCGGAGCGGGTGTATACCCAGGAGAACGTTGGGGAGGAAGAAAATGTTACGGAAGGTATTTCTGGTTGAAGATGAGACGGTGATCCGCGAAGGGCTCAGGGACAGGATTCCCTGGGATCAGTTCGGATACCGTTTTGTAGGAGAAGCAGCAGACGGGGAAATGGCTTTGCCCCTGATCCGTAAGACGAAGCCGGATGTATTGATCACGGATATTAAAATGCCTTTTATGGATGGGCTTTCCTTAAGTAAAATTGTGAGCAAAGAATTTCCGCGGATGAAGATTATTATTATCAGTGGTTATGATGATTTTGAATATGCGAGACAGGCAATTGAAGTTGGTGTTGACCAGTATCTTCTGAAGCCGGTTACCAGAATGAAGCTGAAAAATGTACTTCTTGAACTGAAAGATAAGATCGAGCAGGATCAGGAGCAGGAGGACTACCGCACCCAGTTCCAGAATGAGATCCAGGAGTATGAGCAGTTTTCCAGACGGCGTTTTATGGAGAAAATTCTGGAGGGCGAGCTGTCGGTTAAGGAGATTTATGATGAGGCAGAGCGTCAGTCCATAGAAATTACGGCAGCAGGATATAATCTGCTTTTCCTGTATTTACAGGAGAAAAATAAGGACAAGATGGCAGGTTTTCTTCGGAAACAGGATGAAGTGCTTCATTATTTTCTCCGCTATCCCCAGTATCTGCTTTTCCGCTGGAATGTAAACAGTTATGGAGTTCTGGTAAAGGGGGAATTGTCCCGGCTTCCAGAGCTGACAGATAATTGCGTGGAGTATGTGAAACGGGCCTGCGAAGGGGAAGAGCAGATGGACTGGTATGTGGCGGTAGGAAAACCAGTGGAGAGATTGAGCCTGCTTTCCCAGTGTTATCAGAGCGTGAATCATTATTTTGCATATCGTTTTATGGTGCCGGGGCTTCATGTGCTTACAGAAGAAACTTTGGAAAGTTATGTAAACTCGCAGGGGGAGAACCGGCTGGCAGCAGTGGATTCTTCACAGCTGAATCCTGAGATCATCAAGGATTTTCTCACAAAAGGAAGCAGCAGTGAGATTCAGGAGTTCGTTCAGGGATATCTGGGTGGAATGAGTAAGGCACTGGAGTCCAGAATGTTCCGGGATTATGTGGTGCTTCATATTCGGTTTACAACTATTATGTATCTGGAATCCATTGGTGTGGAAAAAGAGGGTTATACAGAACGGATCGAGGGAAAATATCAGGATACCAGTATCAAGGCATCGCAGGTGGCAGGGTATTGTGTGGACATTCTTCAGAGTGCCATTGATATCAGGGATGAGAAGAATGAGTCTCAGGGCAACAGCGCCATGAGGAAAGTGCTGGATTATATTGATGAGAATTACTATAAAGAGACCATTTCCCTGAATGAAGTAGCGGATGCGGTGAATATGAGTGCCAACTATTTAAGCGCAATTTTTAGCCAGAATATGCAGAAGACGTTTGTAGAGTATATTACCTGCAAACGTGTTGACAGAGCGAAAAAACTCCTGCGCGAGACGGACAAGTCGTCCGGAGAGATCGCACAGGAGGTGGGATATAAGGATCCCCATTATTTCAGTTATGTGTTTAAGAAAAAATCCGGGTGCAGCCCAAGGGAATATCGGAGTAAGGGGACTGCATGATATTCAAAATTAATTATGCGATTTCGGCAGTGATAACTGCCATGGGACTTCCTGCGAAGAGACAGGGAGTCCTTTTAATTTGTTTATGCTCATCTGGGCGGCCAGAGTACCAGGCTGGTGTGTCTGGTGTGTCAGTGTTGTGGCGCAGAGCAGACCAGATGTAGTGAGGTAGCTGGTATTGAAGGTGGCTAGTGCTATTGTGGCTTCGAAACTATGGCCGGCGGAAGCAGCTGTGAATCCAGTGTTTTGAAGAGAGGATGAAAGGGAAGCGTGAGTTGCTATCTTTTTCTCCTGTCCAAGCGACAGCTCTTCCCATAACAGCCATGCAATAAAGTCATCCTCACAAATAAACGCAGTGCAGTCGGGGGTGATCCGTTCCAGAAATTTTTTCAGGAAGCTGATATCCCGGCTCTGACGGAAATCATCCAGCTCCTGTGTAGTATACCAGCAGATGTTGCGGTCTGGTACAGTCAGCCCCTGATTTTGCATGGCATCCAGAAAGCCCTGGTATCGCTCAAGTCCCCGCTGATCGTCCATCTGGAAAATACCGGCGATAGAAGAGTGGCCTTTTTCCACAAGACTTTGCACCAGAAGACCAGCCCCATATAGATTATCTTCATAGATTACTGGAATCTGAGACAACTGGGGATAAGCACATCCCAGGAACAAAATGAAAGTTCCCCTTTGTATCAGCCTTTGATAAAGCTCTGTATTAGGTGATGGTAAGGCGCTTTTTACAGGCTCCACAATAAGCGCCCGCAGCGGACTTTTCAAAAGAAACTGAAGGATTTGCCGTTCCTGGTCCACGTGATTGTGAGTGGGGTAAACCTTGCAGGAAAATCCCTCCGCAGCCAGCGTCACACGAATATCATTTATCAGTGCAGGATATTCATATTGCTGTTCATCTGGAATCAGAATTCCAACTATATTCTGGTCTTCCAGGCTGGAAAGCCCGGTAATGTAAGCTCCGCTCCCTTTAATGCGGCGGATTTCCCGCTCATCTTCAAGAACCGCCAGCGCAGCCCGGACCGTTTGTCGGCTGACACGGTATCTGGCAGCCAGCTCCTGTTCGGTGGGAAGTTTGTTGATTCCCTTTTGAATAGAATCTGAAATGATTTCTCTTAGCTGTTCAACCAGCCATTTATATTTGATCGCCATATATTTTAGTTCCTCTTTCTTAGGTTAGAGCGTGTTTGAAAAAGCATTCCTGCAATCTGCCGCGCCACTCTGGTTTTTTTATTTTGCTGGGATAGTTATTTCATAAAATTTTCACATGAATTATTTATGATTTCCCAATAAATCTTCTGCTTTTTCACTTCTAAAACCCAAAATATTATACCTTTTTTCAAATGATCAAACCTTTTTTTTCCATCTTAGACAGTTTGCCAAATCGAAAAACATAGAAAAAGGTGTAATATTTTTCACAAAATCATAAGAAAACAAACTTTCTAAATGAGAAATCATAAAATATCACCCCTTTTCCTGCCTGAAATTCATTATAATATAAATTTGTCTGTATTTCACTATGAAAACCAACAAATTTGTATTGTTTGAACTGACGAAACAACCAAAAGACGGGAAAACAATATTGAAATTTATGTTGATTTTCGCTAAATTATAGACATCAAGAAGAACACGGATTCAAAGAACGGACGGAAAGCTAAGACAGCAAACGGATCAGTGTTGAACGAGAAACCAATGGCAGGCGCGACCTGCAAAAGTATTTTTTCTAAAAGAAAGAGAGGAATAATCACTATGAAAAAGAAATTAGCAGTTATGGCACTCGCAGCAGCAACACTCAGCATGATGGCTATGCCGGTTTACGCTGACGATCTGGTAACAGTTGGATACGCACAGGTTGGACATGAATCAGACTGGCGTACAGCAAACACCCAGAACTATCAGGACGTTTTCTCAGAAGAGAACGGATACAGCCTTGATCTTGTAGACTGCGACAATGACAATGCTGCACAGCTTGAAGCAGTTCGTACATTCATTAGTAAAGATATGGATTACATCGTAATCGCTCCGATCCAGTCCGCTGGCTGGGACACCGTTCTTCAGGAAGCACAGGATGCAGGAATCCCTGTAATCATCGCAGACCGTGAGATCGAAGCAAGCGACGACTTATATGATGCATGGGTTGGAACAAACACAACAAACGAAGGTATCACAGCTGGTAACTGGTTAGCTGAGTATCTTGGCGATAAAGATGCTAACATTCTTGTAATCGAAGGTTCCGTAGGAGCTTCCGCAGCACTTGGACGTACAGAAGGATTCAATCAGGTAGCTGGCGAGCATGACAACTGGAAGATCCTTGATTCTCAGTCCGGTGACTTTACACAGGCTGGTGGCCAGGAAGTTATGGAGTCCTTCATCAAATCCTACGAGGGACAGTTCAATGTAGTTGTCTGCCAGAACGATAACGAAGCATACGGCGCAATGGATGCAATGGATGCAGCAGGTATCACCTATGGTGTTGATGGCGATGTAACTCTTATTTCCTTCGATGCAACACATGATGGACTTCAGTATACATTAGATGGAAAGATCAACTGTGATGTTGAGTGTAACCCGATCCAGGCTGAGGTTGTTAAGGGCGTAATCGAGAAAATGCAGGCAGGCGAAGAATTTGAGAAGACAACACTTGTTGAGGATCAGGCATTCGTAGCACCTGGAATCGAGAGCGAATATGCAACAACTATGACTGATGAAGTTCTGGCTGGACGTGCTTACTAATCAGAAAAATCAATCGGAGAGTGTGAAAACAGCAGAGCTGTGAAACAATCCGTAAACATCGAAATTGGTTATCAGCAAGCAGCTGAAAACCGATAAAGATGAACAAATAGGGGAGGAAAGTCCCAAGGCGGATTTTCTTCCCCTTAATTTTCGCGAGCAACGAGCCGAAGTCCATGCTTGCATGAGACCTTGGCGACTGCCGCGATAACGGGTAAAACTCGCAGAGCGTGTTTTATCCCGTTGTTTATACGAGGTTATGAGCCGCAGAACAGAGGAACCTATGGCAAATAACGCGATAACGAGGAGAATGAAAAATGAAGTTGATAACGGGAAGGGAGGAATCGCGTTGGAGGCAGGAGTAGTATTGAAAATGCAGGGAATCTGCATGACATTCCCAGGTGTAAAAGCACTGGAAGGCGTGGATCTGACATTGAAAAAAGGTGAAATCCGAGCGCTGATGGGAGAGAATGGCGCGGGTAAATCCACATTGATCAAGTGCCTGACCGGCGTAAATAAATTTGAGGCTGGAGAGATTTATCTGGAAGGATTTGATCATCCCATCGTAAATAAAGATACCATGGACGCCCAGAAGAAGGGTATTTCTACTGTATATCAGGAAGTAAACCTCTGTCCAAACCTTTCGGTGGCAGAGAATCTTTACATAGGCCGTGAGCCGCTGACAAAGCTTGGAACGGTCAACAGAAAGGCAATGAACCGTCAGGCAGCTGCCCTTATGAAACAGCTGGAGCTTGACGTTGATGTAACACGTAATCTTGAAGAATATTCACTGGCATTGCAGCAGATGATCGCAATTGCCCGTGCTGTAGATATGGACTGCAAGGTGCTCATTCTGGATGAGCCAACTTCTTCACTGGATGACCGTGAAGTAGAAAAGCTTTTTACCATGATGCGCAGACTGAAGGAGAAAGGTGTAGGAATCATATTTGTTACCCATTTCCTGGAACAGGTTTATGCAGTATGTGACGGAATTACCGTTCTTCGAAACGGTCAGCTGGTTGGCGAGTATGAGATCGCAGATCTTCCGAGAGTGAAGCTGGTAGCAGCTATGATGGGAAAAGATTTCGACGATCTTGCTTCCATTAAACCGGAGACCACAGGAGATAAGAGAAAAGAACCGATGGTAATCGAAGCCCGTGGCTTAAGCCACGCAGGAACCATCAAACCATTTGACCTTGATATCCACAAAGGAGAGGTTATCGGTCTTACCGGACTTCTTGGAAGCGGACGAAGCGAACTGGCACGTACTATTTACGGTGCTGACCGCGCCCAGACTGGTACTTTGAAAGTAAAAGGCAAGGAAGTTAAGGTGAAAAATCCTATTGATGCCATGCATCTTGGAATGGGACTTCTTCCTGATGACCGTAAAGCGGAAGGAATTGTTGCAGATTTGTCCGTAAGAGAAAATATCATCCTTGCAATTCAGGCAAAACAGGGCATTCTGAAAAAGATCCCTATGACAAAACAGTGTGAGATTGCAGACAAGTATATTGATCTTCTCCAGATCAAATGTGCAAGCCGTGAGACCTTGATCAAACAGCTTTCCGGTGGAAACCAGCAGAAGGTTATCCTTGCAAGATGGCTTGCAACAAACCCGGATTTTCTGATTCTGGACGAGCCTACCCGAGGAATCGATATCGGTACCAAGACAGAGATCCAGAAGCTGGTTCTGAAGCTTGCAGATGAAGGAAAGAGTCTGATCTTCATTTCCTCTGAGATTGAGGAAATGCTCCGTACCTGTAACCGTATGGCAGTTCTCCGTGACGGTCAGAAGGTTGGAGAGATTGATGAGGCAGATATGAACCAGATGAACGTAATGAAAGCAATCGCAGGAGGTGAGCAGTAATGGGTAATTTCAAAAAACTGGCGCAGAAACGTCTGTTCCTTCCGGTTTTCAGTATGATCCTGGTCATGCTGATCAACGTAGTATATGATATTGCAACAGGAAGTGCACCGCTTTCCTTCTTTATGATTTCCATTAAGAATGGTGTACTTTACGGACGTCTGATCGACATCCTGAACCGTGGAAGTGAAATCGCCATACTGGCAATCGGTATGACACTTGTTGTATCTGCTTCCGGTGGTACTGATATTTCCGTTGGTTCCGTAATGAGTCTTTACGCAGGTGTCTGCTGTATGATCCTTGCAGGATACGGAAATGTAAATGTGCAGGAATATGCGCATCCGCTGCTGGTTGGCATTGGAGCCGGACTTCTTGTCACTTTGATCTGTGGCGTTTTTAATGGATTTCTGGTTGCCTATATGAATATTCAGCCTATGGTCGCCACCCTGATCCTATGGTCGGCAGGACGAGCAGTAGGACTTCTTCTTTGCAACAGCCAGATCGTTTATGTTCGAGTTCCGTCCTTCCAGAAGCTTGGTGCTTACTGCGGAATCATTCCAACACCGATCATTGTGGCAGCTGTGTGTGTGGCAATTGCTTCTATTGTACTTCGCTACACAGCACTTGGAACTTACATCCAGAGTGTTGGTATTAACAAAAAAGCTTCCCGTATCGCAGGCTTTAATTCCGCAAAGATCATCCTTATGTGCTATGCAATCTGCGGTCTTTGTGCAGGTCTTGCAGGTATGGTTGCAACCTCCAGAATCTATTCAGCAGATACCAATAACATCGGTCTGAACATGGAGCTGGATGCAATTCTTTCTGTAGCACTTGGCGGCAACAGCCTTGGCGGCGGTAAGTTTTCCCTGGCAGGTTCCATCATCGGAGCGTACACTATTCAGGCGATTACCACAACTCTGTATGCACTTGGTGTTTCTTCTGCACAGGCACCGGTATTTAAGGCAATCGTAGTTATTATTATCGTAGTAATTCAGGCTGAGCCAGCCAAAGCCTTCTTTAAGAAGCTGACAAAGAAATCCGGAAAGGAGGCAGCTCGGGCATGAAAAAGAAAAAAATAAACAGCAATAACCTGTTGCTGCTGATCACCATTGTATTATTCTTTGTAATGTATGCTGCAGGATGTATCGTATATGCGGACAAAGGCTTTACCCGTTTCCAGACATTTCTGAACATCCTGATCAACAATGCAGGTCTGATCTGCATCACAGCTGGTATGACATGCGTTATGCTTACTGGCGGTATTGATATTTCCGTAGGTTCCCTGGTTGCTATGGACTGTATGATCCTGGCAGTGGGAATCGAGCAGTGGGGATGGTCCAGCCCGGTACTTATGCTTCTGATTCTTGCAATTGGCATTATATTTGGTATTGTTCAGGGCTTCTGTATTTCCTATCTGGAAATCCAGCCTTTCATCGTTACTATGGCAGGAATGTTCTTTGCCAGAGGTATGACAGCCGTGATCTGTAAAGAGCAGGTAAGTATTGTTTCTGACAAGATTTTTACCACTCTTTCCAGCTTTAAGATTTCCCTTCCATTTGGAGGGTATCTGAACAAAAAGGGAATCATGCAGTTTCCATACCTTCGTGTAACTGTTGTAGTTGCATTGATCGTAATTCTTGCTATTTATCTGATGCTGAAATACACACGCTTCGGCCGCAGTATTTACGCAGTAGGCGGCAATCAGCAGTCTGCAACCCTGATGGGACTTGATGTTAAGAAAACACAGATGAAAGCATATATTCTTTCCAGTTTCCTTACTTCCATCGGCGGAATCTGCTACTGTCTGAATACCATGGCAGGTACTACCACCCAGGCAACCGGCCTTGAAATGGACGCTATTTCCTCCGCAGTCATCGGTGGTACACTTCTTACCGGTGGTGTAGGAAATGTACTTGGTTCCTTATTTGGTGTATTGATCAATGGTACGATTTCTACTTTGGTTAAAACCAATGGAAAACTGATCAGCTCCTGGTCCAACATTGTAACAGCAATCCTGCTGTGCTTCTTCATTGTACTTCAGAGTGTATTTGCACTGGTAAAGGAGCGGAAGAGCAAATAAAAATTGAATAAAGACTAAAATGAGACAGGCGGGTACATGATTGAAATGTGTATCTGTCTGTTTTATTTTGGGCATAATGGAAGAAAGGGTAACATACAAATTAGTTAATTGCAATTTTATTCTTCCTGTCCCAATTTCACAAAAATCGGTTCATGTTTCATAGCCGGAATAATTTTTTCCATCATATCTTTCATATTAATTTTCAGGCTGGAGGTGTTAATACAAGGGTGACAGCCGATGTAAGGTTCCTTCAGGAGGTCTTCATCAATAAGCAGCTGCACATGATTTTCCTTATCGTTCATAAGTCCAAGTATACTGACAGAACCAGGTGTAATATCAAGGAATTTCTCCATATAAGTTTCATTGCCGAAGGAAAGTCTGGCAACGCCAAGCTGGGAAGATACTTCCTTTGTCTTAAACTTCTTGTCGCCTGGCAGGAGCAGCAGATAGAAGTTCGTTTCCTGGCGGTTGCAGAGAAACAGGTTTTTGCAGATTACTGCATCAAGCACTTTATCCACATCTTTACAAGCTTCAATGGTCATCAGAGTTTCATGGTCAATCCTCTGATAAGGCACCTGAAGTGCATCAAGAAAATCATAAGTACGTATCTCTTTTTCAAGTCTGCCCGTGGTATCTGCGGGACGTCCGTTTTCAAGCTTTAATTCCATGGTGTTCTCCTTATGTATTCCCCCACAGGGTCTTTTTTGTCAAATATCTGGGGAATATTGTAGCATTGAGAGTTTTTCTTGTAAAGTGGAGGATGTTCTCCCACAAATTGTGATGCACATCTTTTAGAAAACATTTTTCAAATACATTCCAGAATAGCGATGGATATTTCAGAAAATATGTGCATATATAAGTTCGGAGGCGGATATCTGTCCTTAGTTACGAATATAAGATGCACATTTTCGTAAATTTTTGTGCATTTCGTTCCCTAAGCGTGCAGTTCATTCCCCAAAATCAGGATAGTGGAAAAGGAGGTGCTATAATTGAAACATAGTAGAGATTTAGCCGTATGGCTCACAGTGCCATACAGGCTGGAGCCTGTTTGAAAAAATTATTCCCGCAATCCTTGCAGAAAATCTTTTTCAAGCATGCTCCGGAGCATCCAGTGAAGGACAGTAAAGATTCACCGGATCTCAAATGCTTTAATGTTATTGTTCGCTTTAGATTATACAAAACGTTATCAGTGGACAGTAACTGTTAAGCAACTGCCAACAAAAAAAAGGTTGCGAAAAGGAGGAAGCATTATGAGGAAAAAGCAGTTTTTACAGTTCAGGAGAGCGATGGCAACGTTGCTGGCTGTAGCAATGATCGGGCAGAATACAGTGATGACCACCGCTGAGAATTATGTGGCTGATAATACAGCTGTGGTTGCAGAAGAGCAGGCTCAGGAACCGGGGGTTCAGGTTGAAGAGTCTGCATCACCGGCAGTTCAGGAATCAGCACCGGTTGCAGAAACACCAGCGGAACCGGCGGCGCAGGCAGTGTCAGAAACACCAGCGGAACCGGCGGCGCAGGCGGTGGCGGAGACACTAACGGAACCGGCGGCGCAGGCAGTGGCAGAGACACCAGCGGAACCAGCGGCGCAGGCAGTGGCGGAGACACCAGCGGAACCAGCGGCGCAGGCAGTGTCAGAAAAGCCAGCGGAACCGGCAGCGCAGGCAGAGGTGGAAAAGCCAGCGGAACCGGCGACACAGGCAGAGGTGGAAAAGCCAGCGGAACCGACGGGTCAGACAGTGGCAGAACCTGCCCAGAACAATAGCCAGGAAGAGAGTAAAACAGAAGAGCAGCCTACTGCATCTGACTCTGGGGAAAATAAAGACCAGACTAATGTCGAAAATGGAGCCGAGAATTCTCAGGAAAGCCAACCTTCAGAAGAAGCGAAAGAAATTCTTTATCATGTAACTTTCGACGAGCACGCAGCAGATTTTGGAAAAATCCAGGTTCGCGGCGAAGGGGCTCCGGTGGAGAATATTTCTTCTTACAGAAAAGAAGTAAAAGAAAATGAAAGTTTTGCTTTTTCTGTTAAAGCAAACGATGGATATGAAGTAGACCATGTTTGCTTTGCAGACACTCAGGCAGATATTCAGAAAAATGCAGATGGTCTCTACGAGATCCAGGCTGTAACAAAAGATGAGAAAGTTACTGTTACATACAAAGCAGTAGCTCAGGAGCCAGTGGCAGAGCCACCAGCTGCAGAGAATAATATCGCATTATTAATGCTTGATGAAACAGATCACGAACAGAACGTTATTACTTATTATGAAGTTGTATTTAAATATGAGGATAAGGATGGAACCCTCCATACCTTAACTACTCAGCAGATAGAAAGTGGAAAAGCTGCAGTAGCACCTGCTGCACCTGAAAAAGATGGCTATCGTTTTATCGGATGGGATAAAGATTTCAGTAATGTAACAGCAGATATGGAAGTTACAGCTCAGTATTCTGAAATTGGTGCAAAGGTAAAATATCAGATTATTTATCAATATACAGATGGAACTGTAGCAGCGCAGCCATGGGTAGCTGAATTTGAAAAAGGTGTAACTTATGAGAATACGATTACTTCACCTCAGTTAGAGGGTTTTAGTGTTGACCAGTCAACAGTAACTTTTAGTGGAAAAGTAGAGACAGATCAGACAATTACAGTTACCTATACAGGAACTGCAACAACTTATACAGTTAAGCATTTGCTTCAGAATACAGATGGAAAAACGTATACAGAAGATGCTAGTGAAACAATTGACGGTACTACAGGAACTACAACTGTAGCTGCAGCGAGAGCATATAAAGGCTTTACCTCACAAGAGGTGAGTCAGGCAAAAGTAAATGCGGACGGTTCTACTGTCGTTGAAATTAAATATGACAGAAACAGCTATCGTCTTACCTGGAATACAGACGGTGGAAGTTATGTTGAGCCAAGTGATATCCTGTATGGTGCTTCTATAACACTGCCGAAAGAGCCAACTAAGCTTGGATATACATTTAAAGGCTGGAATAATTGCCCGGCAACGATGCCGGCAGAAGACACTACTGTAACAGCGAAATGGGAAATTAATACAAGAGCTGCATACAGAATTATTTACTGGCAGGAATCATTGGAAACTCCAGGAACATATGAGATGGCTAAGAACAAGAATGGCGAAGCGGACATAGTTGATGGTACTGATGTTGTTGGAAAAAATATTTCTTATAGCGTAGAAAAAAATCGCTATAATGGATTTGAACCTGCTGTAGAAAAGAATAAAGGAGATATTCAGATTACAGCCGATGGGCAGGCTGTTAAGAATATTTATTATAACAGAAAGACATATACAATAAAATTTTATGTTCCACAAAGACGAAATTATTGGGGAAATCCAACTGATTGGAAAGTAGACAGTAATTTAGAAATTTCAGCACGATACGGTGAGGATGTTTCAGCACAGTGGAATGATTCTGCGCATAACCAATATTTATGGTCAACAGGAAAAGGGACAAACATATATTATACGTTGCTTGCCAACATGCCTGCCGAAAACTTAGTGATGTATGGGTATGATTTGAAAACTGGAAAAAACATTATATATTATACAGAGACTTTAGATAGTACAGCTGTAGCTGAAAAATATAATGTATATGCAACATTTGAAGCAGGCAAAGATATGTTTTTAACCGATGAGGATAAAATGCCAATTGATGGATTCAAATGGAAGTCATGGAGAGAAAAGGGAGAAGGTAATCTTTGGCTAAAATATTCTCGTAATTCCTATGTACTTCATTTTGCCAATTGTACCGGTGTTGCAGATGCAAGTATAAAATTTGAAGCCAATGTCTCCGGTTATAAACCATTGGATAAAGATGTACAGCCTCCAGCAAACGTGGACAGTGATTACATTTTTGCTGGTTGGTATACATCCCCGGCATGTGAAGATGGCACAGAATTTGACTGGCAAACAAAAATGCCATCCCATACCATTACATTATATGCCAAATGGAAAGCCCCAACATACACAGTAACTTTTAATCCAAATGGTGGAACAGTAACTGAGTCAACTTTGACAGTGACCAAAGGTCATACACTTGGAGATACATTACCAACACCAATTAAAGAAGGCGATGAATTCCTCGGTTGGTACACAGATGAATCTTTTACTCACAAATTTGTAAAAGAGTCACAGATTGTAAAAAATCAGACCCTTTATGCGAAATGGAAAAGTTCTGATATTATCACTTACTATATTGTAGCAAAGGATGTAGATGGAAAGGAATTATGGAGAAGCGAAGCACAGAGCATTGAGAAAGGAAAAAATGCAAGTGTAAACGCGCAGCCTATAGACGACTACTATCCGCAGGAACTTTCAAAGAGTGTAATTATAAACAATGATAAACAGGAGATTGTTTTCATCTATAAACCGCTTGAAAACTGGACTTATACGATTCGCTATGTAGACGAGAGTGGAAAAGAAATTGGAACAGCAGAGTCTGTGACCACAACTGATAATATGAAAACTGTTGTATATAAGGTTTTCGAGGGTTATCAGTTAACTTCTCCGGCGGTAGTACAGGCAATTAAAGGCCAGACTACTGAGATCGTTTTCACGTATGCAGCCCCAGAAGCAACATACACAGTAGAACATTGGCTTCAGAATCCAGATGGAACTTACTATAAGAAAGAATTTGAACTTCAGGGTGCAGAAAAGATTGGTGCATGGGTATCTGCGACACCTAAGGGTTATACTGGCTTTACTTGTGTAAGTGGAGAAATCGAGCGCAGTGGGGCTGTAGTAAAAGGCGGCGGTTTAATCCTTAAAGTTTATTATAACAGAGAGTCTCTTTCTGTAGAGGATTACACTGGCAAGTACGATGGCCAGGAGCATACCATCACTATTACAGCGCCTGGTATTGAGGGAGATGTGATTCAATATCAGATCGGAGACGGTCAGTGGACTGATCTCAATGACAATTTTACCAATCTTCCGAAATATAAAGATTGCGGAACTACTGTAATAAAGGTTCGTGTTGTTAATAATGGAAATGTGGGACCTGCAGTAGAAGCAAAGATAAGTATTACACAGCGTAAAATAACACTTACAAGTGCAAAGGACGAAAAATTCTATGACGGAACTCCACTGACGAATGACACTATTGTAGTTGGTGGAGAAGATGAATTCGTAGAAGGAGAAGGTATTGCTTCCTATGGAGTGACAGGATCACAGACAGAAGCAGGAGAATCTGACAATGTATTTGATTATACTTTGAAGGAAAATACCAAATCAGAAAACTATGAAATCCAAAAAAAATATGGAAAACTGAAAGTGAAACCAGTTGACACCGAGGTTGTAGTTACGATCACAGAACACAGTGGCACAGGTATTTATGACGGAAACAAACAGACCGTAACAGGATACGATGTAACGAATATCAGCAATACGCTGTACTCTGAAAAAGATTTTAGTTTCAACGGAAATGCGGTTATAGAAGGAACTAATGCAGGAAGCTACAATATGGAACTGAAGGCAGCGAATTTCAAGAATATCAGCAAAAACTTTACAAATGTAAAATTTGTAATTGTAGATGGAACTCTTGAAATTGCCAGATGCCCGGTAACCATCAAAGCCAAAGAGTCCAGCAAGGTATACGGAAATCCAGATCCTGCTTTTGAACTGGCAATATTGGAAAACAGTGTAGGAGATGAGCTTAAAGATCTTGATCTTGCAGTAATCAGAAGTGATGCAGGAGACGATACTATAAAGGTTCATGAGAATGTGCTGAGTATCCAGAACAGCAAAGAAGCTCTGGAAAAAGAATATACCAACTATACCTTTACTATTATCCCTGCAGACTTTACCATCTTCGAAAATGAAAATGGTCTGACAGTAAGTGCAGCAGATGTAGTAAAGGAATACGATGGAAACAGCTATGGAGTAACAGCGACAGCACGGATTAAAAATGCAGAAATTGAGAATCCAAATATAACAATCAAATATTGGAATGAAAAGACAAATGCATATGATCTGGACGAATCACCTGAATACAGGAATGTAGCAGATACTCCGGCAACTGTGAAATTTGAGGCGAGCCTGTATGGTTACAAATCTGTTCAGGGAGAAGCAACTGTAACGATTAATAAACGTTCTGTACTCCTCACCAGCGCCAGTGCCAGCAAGATTTACGACGGAACTCCATTAACCAATTCAAATGTAACAGTAACTGGTAGTGGCTTCGTAGATGGTGAAGTAACAGATATCAAAGCAATCGGCAGCGTTACAAATGTAGCCGACAGTCCAAAACCAAACACAATCACTTTTACACCGGTTGAAGGAAAATTCAATGCAGATAATTATGCCATTGAACAGGTTGAGGGAGAACTTGCAATTACCCCGGTTACCACAAAAGTAAAAGTTGAAATCATTGGAAATCATGTAAGTGAGAAATATGATGGCACTCCGAAAGTGGCAGAAGGTTATGTTATCAATATTGTGGAAGACACATCTGGTGTTTACCAAAAAGACGATATTGAAGTCATTGGTAATGACAGTGCTTTTGCAGAAAGAACAGATGCAGGAACCACATTTATGGGATTGAAGGCAGACGCTTTCGCAAATGGAAATCCGAATTTCACAAATATAACAATCGTAGTTACGGATGGTTATGTAGAGGTTATCCCACGTTCTGTAACTCTTACCAGCGAGAGTGCTGCTAAGGTTTACGACGGAACTCCATTAATCCGTCCGGATGTAACTATAGGTGGGGATGGCTTCGTAAATGGCGAAGTGTCTGATGTCAAAGCAATTGGAAGTGCTTTAAATGTAAGTGATAAGGATGTAAGGAATGAAATTACCTTTACTCAGAAAACTGGCTATAAAGCGGAAAACTACGATATTAAGTATGAACCTGGAACCCTCAGGATCACTCCAATTGTTGACGAAGTAACCATAACCATCACAGAGCACAGCGCTTCCCTGAAATACAACGGAGCGGAACAATCTGTTACAGGTTATGACACAGCAATTGACAACACCCTCTATAAAGAAACTGATTTCACCTTCAGCGGAGATGCCACAGCGAAAGGAACTGACTTTGGTTCATATCCGATGAATCTGAAAGCAGAAGACTTTACAAACAAGAATAAAAATTTTGCAAATGTAGTATTTGAAATTGTAGACGGACAGCTTGAGATTACCAAACGAGATGTGGAACTGATCAGTGGTTCTGACGAGAAAGTTTACGACGGAACTCCGCTGACTAAGAATCACATTCTGATCGCAGGTGACCAGTTTGTTCCTGGAGAAGGCGCAGATTATGATGTAACCGGAAGCCAGACAAATGCAGGATCAAGTGATAATGAATTCACTTACAGACTGAACAGCAGCACCAAGGCAATCAACTACAATATCAAAACTACTCCGGGAACCCTTAAGGTAACCCCGGTTACAGATAACGTAATTGTCACCATTACCGAACACAGTGGCAGCGCCAAATATGATGGCACTGAGAAAACAGTAACCGGTTATGACGTAGCAATAGACAATGAACTGTATACAGAAAATGACTTTACATTTAGTGGAAATGATGTTATTAAAGCAACAGATGCAGACATTTACAACATGGAACTGAAACCATCTGACTTTAACAACATAAGCCATAACTTCGCAAGTGTTACCTTCAAAATCGTAGACGGAACCTTGAATATTTCCAGACGAGATGTGACTCTGACCAGCGCAACAGACAGCAAGACATATGATGGAAAGCCACTGACCAATGATAATGTGGCAGTTGGCGGTGACGGCTTCGCAGAAGGAGAAGGTGCAGTATACAACGTAACCGGAAGTCAGGCAGAGGCAGGCTTCAGCAACAATACCTTTAGCTATGAGCTGAAAGATAATACCAAACCGGATAACTACAACATCACACCATTTGAAGGAATCCTTACTGTTTCCTCTAGCGAAGATGAAGTAGTGGTAACAATCACAGGTAACAAAGGCACTCAGAAGTACGATGGAACAGAGAAAACGGTAGAAGGCTACACAGTATCCATTACCAGTCCTTTGTATAAAGAAAGTGATTTCAACTTTGATGGTATAGCTCTTGTAAAAGGAACAAATGCAGATGCTTATATGATGGGGCTGAGTGAAGAGAACTTCACAAATACCAATAAGAACTTTGCAAAAGTTACCTTCCATGTAATTGATGGCTCTCTTGTAATCGAAAAACGTAATCTGGTTCTTACCAGTGCAAGTGCCCAGAAGGTTTACAATGGAACAGAGCTAACAGCAAAGGATGTAACGGTAAGTGGCGATGGATTTGTCAAGGGCGAAGGTGCATCCTATGATGTAACTGGAACTCAGACAACTGTAGGTGACAGCGAGAATACATTCACCTATAAGCTGAATGAAAATACCAACGCTGACAACTACACCATTGAAACTAAGAATGGCAGCCTGCTTGTTACACCTGTAACAGATCAGGTTGTGGTAACACTGAAAGAAAACAGTGGTACAGAAGTCTATGACGGAACAGAGAAAACAGTTACCGGCTACACGGTAGCAGACATCAGCAACAAGCTGTATACGGACAAAGATTTCACATTCACTGGAAATGCTGAGGTAAAAGGAACAGATGCCGGAATCTACGATATGGAGTTGAAGGCAGAAGATTTCCAGAACATCAACCCGAACTTTACAAACGTTGTGTTTAAGGTGGAGGACGGAGCTCTTGAAATCACCAGACGCCAGGTAACCTTCCAGGCTGACAGCGGCGAGAAGAAATATGACGGCGAGGAGCTTACGGTTCCTACATGGAAACTGGCAGATGGAACTCTGGCAGATGGCCAGCAGGAAATCGCACATGTAGAAGGAAGCCAGACACTGGTTGGCGAAAGCGAGAATAAGATCACAGATCTGAAGATTTTTGCAAATGCAGCAAGCCAGGAAGCTGAGGGCAGCGAGACAGAAGCACAGGATGTGACAAAGAACTATTCCATTATTCTTCTTGCAGGACTTCTGAAGGTTACAGACGGAAGTGAAGAAGATCCGGTAGATCCAGGCCAGGTTGTAACCAAGACCCATGAGGATAAAACCTATGATCTGGATGAGACTGTTACCTTTACAATCAATGTAAAGAATATCTATGACGAAGCGAAAACCGTAAGGATCATTGAACTTCCTGGTGTTGTGATCGAAGGTGCACCGCAGGAGACTCCGAACGTTCTCACAGTTGAGAAGGTTCCTGCAGGTGAAACTGTTACAGCAACAGCAACCTATAAAATTACAGAGGCAGATATTGCTAACGGAAGCTTTGTAAATACGGTAAAAGTGGAATTCGAGGGCGGTAAGCCATTTGAAAACACTGATACAGTAACCACCGTTGATCCGGTAAGAAGCTATACACTTACCAAGAAATCCAGTGAGAGCACTCACGAAAACGGAATGTTCAAAGCAGGCGAAACCATCCATTACACCCTCACCGTGACCAACACAGGAAACCAGACTCTGGAAAATGTAGAGATCACAGATACTCTGAATGCAGCCGGAACGATTTCCAACATTCAGGGCGCAGACAGTAAGCAGGATGGAAAGGTAACAATTTTCACAATCAGCAGCCTTGCACCAAAAGCAGAAGCAACCATCACTTATGATTACGTGGTACAGGAAGCAGATAAAGGCAATACGATCAGCAACGCAGCAGTAGGAACTCCTGCAAATCCAGAGGATCCAGATGGCGAGAAGCCAGGAGACAACACGAATAACCCAGTAGAAAATCCGAAGCTTGAAGTGAAGAAGGACATTGTTTCCATCACAGCAGCAGATGGAACCCAGAAAGACAAAGCAGGAAAAGCAGACCTGAACGACATCATTACCTACAGCGTAACTGTAACCAATACCGGAAACGTGAAACTCACAAATGTGAAGATTACAGACAGTCTGGAAGGAATCCGGCTTGCAGAAGGCCAGAGCTTTGACCTTGGCATCCTGGAAGCAGGAGAGGCAAAGACCGTAACCTACACCTATCAGGTGAAAGAATCTGACCTTGGAAAATCCATTCTCAATACAGCAACCGCAACAGGTGACGTACCGGAGAATCCGGCCGACACCCCGAAACCGGAAGGCAAAGATGAGAAAGAAGTTCCAACAGAAGATCCGGCAAATTGCAGTATTACAGTAACTAAACGGCTTACAAATATCCAGGGTGAACTCCTTGCAGTCCGTGCAGCAGACTTCTATGTGACATTGTTCTCCGACGAGGCAATGACTCAGAAGGCAGCTGACACAAAGATGATTCACTTTGATGAAAATCAGGGAACCTCTTCGGTAACATTTGACCAGCTGAAACGCGGTACCTACTATGTAGCAGAGACCGACGCAGAAGGCAAAGTCGTTGCAGAGGGTACCTACAACAATGGTTCTTATGTAGCACAGTATCAGGCAGGCAATAAAGTAGAGATTACGGAGAACGGAACAGCAGCACAGTTCCAGTTTGATAATCAGTTCCTGCTTCTGCCAGACGAGTACTATATTGTGAAAACCATCACAATTAATAAGACAGTTGTTAAGAAAAACGGCGAAGACCTGAAATCTGAAGAGACCTTCTATGCAGGAATTTTCAAAGATGAAGACTGTACACAGCTTGCAGACGGCGTAAGCCAGAACATTGTTCCACTTGTTATGGACGGTGAATCCACTGCAACAGCAAAAACAGAAGTTACAGTTCCTGTAGGCGGCGAAGAAATAAAACTGTATGTAACGGAGGTTACAGCAGATGGTACACCGGTAGCATTAAACGATACCTTTGAATATGATGTGGAAATAAATGACGGCTTTGTAACACTTTCTGAGACATCAGAAGATGCAACAGTCCTTATTATCAACACATCCAGAAAGGAAGAACCGGAACCGACAGCAGAGCCGGTACAGGAACCTACAGAAGCTCCTGCAGAGCCCACCCAGGCTCCTCAGATCACACAGCAGCCAGAGGACAGGGCAGTTACAACAAATGGCGTCAAGACCGGTGACGATTCACCTCTTACCCAGCTTGCATTCATGCTCTTCGCAGCCTCCGCTGCAATCCTTCTTATCATTTTTCTCAAGAAGAAAGATGAAAAAGATATAATGAAATAAGGCTTCCCCTTAGCCCCCTTTCTGGAAAAGCACTTCATGTGCCCTCCACGAAAGGGGGCTTTTCCCATGCATTTCTTTGTGAAAATGGTGTGAAAGCGGCTTTTTCAACAATGCTCCTGTTGACAAAAAATCAAAAAGGATTTATAAAATCCTTAGAGCCTGCAGATTGCAGGAATGATTTTTCAAACACGCTCTAGAATCTGTGCGGACCTCATGGATTGCATGATGCCGTACTGCATAATAAAATCATCAAGAGGAGCACATCTGAATGAACAATATCACAAAAAATGCACTGGAAGAGTCTTTGAAGAAATTTCTCCTTCAGAAGCCTCTGGACAAGATCACCATCAGCGACCTGACTACAGATTGCGGAATTAGCCGAATGGCTTTTTACTATCATTTTAAAGACATTTATGACCTGGTAGAATGGTCCTGTATTGAGGACGCTTCCCGGGCTTTGCAGGGAAAAAAGACTTACGACACCTGGCAGGAAGGGCTTCAGCAGATTTTTGAGGCTGTTTTGGAAAATAAACCATTTATCTTGAACGTGTATCGCTCTGTGAAACGAGAGCAGGTGGAAAATTATCTGTACAGCTTGACCTATCAGCTGATCGAAGGAGTGGTGGAAGAGCAGAGCGAGAATCTGAGGGTTACAGAGGAACAGAAGAAATTTATTGCGGATTTTTACAAATACAGTTTCGTAGGTGTTATGCTTGATTGGATCAAGAGAGGAATGAAGGAAGCCCCAGAAGAAATCGCGAATATGGTCTGCGTGACCATGCATGGAAATATTGGGAATTCTCTGCGGAATATGGAGAAGGAAGGGCAATAAAGATTAAGTTTATCCGGAAAATAAGGGATAACTATGGCATAGCAGCTTTAATCCTGAAAGGGCGGGACATAAAGTTTTCGAAATCAACTTTACAAAGTAAGGCGGATGATAAGTTTTTTGTCATCCGTCTTGTTTTGTAAATTGAGGAAAATTATTTTTTGACGTAGAATACACTCAGAAACAGGAAATACTAAATAAAAGGCAGCAGAATTTCGAATTAGTCAAATAAAAGCTTTTTATCTGAAGGTTAGGAAACAAAACTGAGAAAGCTTAGAAGCTGATTCGAAAAGTTAAAACAAGAATAAACACAGATAGCCGGAAATAATGTAACGGCAAATTTCAGAAAGGTGGTAATTTTTATGTCAAAGAAAAAACATTCCGTATTAGGCATGGCAGCACTTGCCGCAGCAGGTGCAGGAGCAGCAGTTCTGGCAAACAAGAGCCGCGAGGAGAAACAGATCACAGAAGCACACGTAGACCCGAATTACCGCAATACAGAGCGTGGCAAAAATGAGAAAAACAGCAAGGGCATTTATTATACAAACGGTAACTACGAAGCATTTGCCCGCCCGGAGAAACCGGAAGGCGTAGATGACAAGCATGCATATCTGGTAGGAAGCGGACTTGCTTCTCTGGCAGCAGCTTGCTTCCTTGTAAGAGACGCACAGATGCCTGGCGATCACATTCACATTCTGGAATCGATGGACATTGCAGGCGGTGCATGCGACGGTATTTTTGATCCGATGAGAGGATACGTTATGCGAGGCGGCCGTGAGATGGAAAACCATTTCGAGTGCCTCTGGGATCTTTTCCATAGCATTCCATCTCTGGAAAAACCAGGTGCCTCCGTTCTGGACGAGTACTACTGGCTGAACAAACATGATCCAAACTATTCTCTTTGCCGTGCTACTGTAAATCAGGGCAAAGATGCTCACACAGATGGTAAATTCAACCTGAGCCAGAAGGGCTGCATGGAGATCATGAAGCTGTTCTTCACAAAGGACGAGGATCTTTACGATAAGACCATCGAGGATGTATTCGATGATGAGGTTCTGAATTCCACATTCTGGTTATACTGGAGAACCATGTTTGCATTCGAAAATTGGCACAGCGCACTGGAGATGAAGCTTTATATCCAGCGTTTTATCCATCATATCGGCGGACTTCCGGATTTCAGTGCTCTGAAATTCACCAAATACAATCAGTATGAGTCCCTGATCCTTCCAATGAAGAAATATCTGGAGGATGCAGGCGTTGACTTCCAGTTCAACACAGAGGTTACCAATGTAATCTTTGATATCCATGATGGCAAAAAAGTGGCAACTGCCATTGAGTGCAAGGTAAAGGGTGTTGAGAAGGGAATCCTTCTTACTGAGAATGACTACGTATTTGTTACCAACGGAAGCTGTACAGAGGGAACTATCTACGGTGACCAGAACCACGCTCCAAACGGAGATGCTGAGGTTCGTACAAGCGGCTGCTGGAGCCTTTGGAAAAATATTGCAAAACAGGATCCGTCTTTCGGACATCCGGAGAAATTCTGCTCCGACATTGCGAAGACCAACTGGGAATCTGCAACTGTTACCACACTGGATGACAAGATCATTCCTTATATTACCGACATCTGCAAGAGAGATCCAAAGAGCGGCAATGTTGTTACCGGCGGTATCGTAAGCTGCCAGGATTCCAGCTGGCTGTTAAGCTGGACCATCAACCGTCAGGGTCAGTTCAAGGATCAGGACAAAGATAAGGTTTGCGTCTGGGTATATGGTCTCTTCACAGATGTACCTGGCGATTATGTAAAGAAACCGATGAAAGAGTGTACTGGTAAAGAAATCACGGAAGAGTGGCTGTACCATATGGGCGTACCGACGGATCAGATCGAGGATCTGGCTGAAAACAGCGCAGTCTGCGTACCGACCATGATGCCTTACATCACTGCATTCTTCATGCCAAGAGCAAAAGGCGACAGACCGGACGTTATCCCGGATGGCTGCGTGAACTTTGCATTCCTTGGACAGTTTGCTGAGACTCCAAGAGACACCATCTTCACCACAGAATATTCTGTTCGTACCGCAATGGAAGCTGTATACGGACTTATGGGCGTAGATCGTGGTGTTCCGGAAGTATGGGGCAGCGTTTACGATGTAAGAGAACTCCTCGATGCCAGCGTAAAACTTATGGATGGCAGATCCCCACTTGAAATCGAGCTTCCTGGACCGCTGAATCTGGTGAAAAAACCTTTGCTGAAAGCAATCAAGGGAACCTTAGTGGAGAAGGTACTGAGAGACCATGATGTGATTAAGGATTATATGCTGGAGAAATAAGCGGTTGTAAAAATTTTATATGCTGAAACGAGCGAAGAGTCGGAGTGATCCGGCTCTTTGTTTAATAGTAATGAATGAAAGATAGAAGACTGAAAAATGTTGGAATATTGGAGAGTGAAAAAATCAAAGTAGGCATAACCGTTATTTATGTTTTGAGCAGACATAGGTAACGGTTTTTTGTGTCATGTTTTTGCAAGATAATAGATTAGACACTTTAAATAATATAAAAATATACAAAAAATGCAAAAAAACAATGATTTTATAGTGCGTTTGTATTATAATATTTGCATACTTGACCAAAATGATAATTATTTTAACGGAGAATGAAACATGTATGTAGAATTATGCATGGAGTTTGGAAAAACAGAAATAAATTTTCAGCAATCTTCAAATTTACAAGGTGTCATTATGGAGAATATAAGCACGGAGTATGCGGGAATTCTTCATGGAAATCAGCTTAATCCGTATAGTCAATATGTGTCAAAAGAAGAGAACGGTGTAGTTTGGCATATAAAGACTGTTACAGATGAAGCATATAAGAATATTATACTTCCAATGTCCGAGCTGAAAGAGATTACACTAAGAAAACGAGGAATTACAATTGTTCCTGAGAAAAAAACAATACAAATGATGGAAGCGAAAACTCTATTGGATGAGTTTTATGACAAGAAATGCTCTAGGTATTTTGAGGTATATTTTTTAACACCTACAGCATTTAAGCATGATGGAAATTATATTTTTTATCCGGATTTAAGTCTGATATATGGAAGCTTAATGCGTAAATATAGTGCATTTTCACAGCAGATGACAATGGAAGATAAAGACACTTTAGAGGAACTGTGCAGGAGCAGTGAAGTCGTAAATTATCGTTTACAAACAATACCATTTCCATTGGAAAAAATAAACGTGACTGGGTTTGTTGGAAAAATTGGAATTAAAGTGAAAGGTTCAGAGACTATAGCAAGATATATAAGGCTTCTTTTTCATTTCGGGGAATTTTCAGGAGTGGGAATAAAAACTGGAATGGGAATGGGAGCTATAAGATGCGGAGGGAAAAAGGATGAATGATCGAAAAGCGAAGCTGATTATAGGAAGCCTTTTACATGATATTGGAAAAGTAATCTACAGAGAAGGTGGTGACAAAAGAAACCACAGCGTAAGTGGATATGATTACTTAAAAGAAGAAGCTGACATAAAAGAAAAGGAAATTTTGGATTGTGTTAAATATCATCATGCACTGCTATTAAAGAGTGCAAATCTTGAAGATGATAACCTGGCGTATATAACATATATAGCTGATAATATCGCGGCATTTGCAGATAGAAGAGAAAAAGAAAATGTCGATGACAAAGGATTTGAAATCGCGGTTCCACTTCAAAGCATTTTTAATATTTTAAATGGAAATAAACAAGAATATTATTATCAACCGGGAGACATGGATCCGGAAAGTGGAATCAATTATCCGTCAGAAGAGAAGAAAAACTTTTCACAGACATTTTATATAAAAATCCGTCAGAGAATAACGGATAATCTTCGAGGAATAGACTGGAATGATGAATATGTGAATTCCCTGTTGGCTGTAATGGAGGCAAATTTGTCATATGTACCGTCATCTACAGCAAAGGCGGAGCTGGCAGATATTTCATTATTTGATCATGTAAAATTTACAGCAGCAGTAGCCAGTTGCATTTATGATTATTTAAATGCTGGAAAAAAGAATTGTAAGGATGAACTTTTCACGAAAGAGAAAGAATTTTATGACAGACAGGCTTTTTTACTTTGCTCTTTAGATATTTCAGGTATTCAGAATTTTATTTATACAATTACTTCCCAAAATGCATTACGTACATTAAGAGCACGTTCTTTTTATTTAGAAATAATGATGGAGCACATTATTGATACGCTTCTTGAAAAATTAGAATTATCCAGAGCGAATTTATTGTATTCTGGTGGCGGACATTGTTATCTTTTATTGGCAAATACGGAAGATACGCTACATAAATTGGAAGATTGGAAAAAAGAGTTAAAGTTATGGTTCCTAAAGCATTTTCAAAATGAACTGTTCGTTGCATGTGGATATGTCAAATGTAGTGCTAATTCTCTGAGGAATATTCCTGAGGGAAGTTATTCTGAAATGTTTCGCGGGGTGGGAGAAAAACTGTCAGCGGAAAAAATGCATCGATATGAAGCGGACGAAATTATTTGGTTAAATAGCCAAAAGGCTGATGATTATACGAAAGAATGTAAAGTATGTAAGCATGTTGGGAAAGTAAGCGAAGATGGACTATGTCCATTATGCAGTAAAATACAGAAATTATCCAATAATGTATTGTATAGTGATTTCTTTTCTGTCGTATTAGAAGGAGAAGCGGATGGTCTTCCGCTTCCAGGGGGATATTTACTTCTTGCAGATGATGAAAAAACGTTATCAAAACGTATGGAAAAAGATTCATATTTCGTAAGGGTATATGCAAAAAATCAGATGTATACTGGAAAACATATTGCCACAAAGCTTTGGGTAGGAGATTACACTACTGGGGATACATTTGAAAAATTTGCGCAAAAGGCAGAAGGAATTAAACGTATTGGTGTTTTGAGAGCTGATGTGGATAATTTAGGACAGACTTTTGTTGCTGGATTTGCTGGAAAATATGCGACATTGTCAAGAACAGCAGCACTTTCAAGGCAGTTATCAATTTTCTTTAAATATTATATTCGTTCAATTTTAAAAAATGGAGAGTATCATATTGATGGAGAAAAGAAGTTGACAGAAAGAAATGCAACTATTGTATATTCAGGTGGAGATGACGTATTTATTGTAGGTGCGTGGAATGAGGTAATCGAGCTATCAATTGATTTACAGGAAAAATTTAAAAAATACACGCAAGGAACCTTGTCAATATCGTCTGGAATTGGAATTTATGAATGTACATATCCGATAGGTGCCATTGCGAATGAAACTGGGGAAATGGAAGCGGAGTCAAAAAGAATGCCTGAAAAAGATTCTGTGACGTTAATGGATGATGGTGAGACGCATTTGATTAATGAACTTGAAATATGCGATGGTACTTATCGGTGGGAAGAATTATATAAGAGTGTTCTTGGAGAAAAATATGATGTAATTCAAGATTTTCTTGGAGAATCAGATGAAAGAGGAATGTCATTCTTATACCGCATGCTGGAACTGATCCGAAATCAGAAGGAGAAAATTAACTTTGCAAGATTTGTCTATCTTCTGTCTCGCTTGGAGCCAGATAAAGAAGGTGAAAAGAAAGAAAAATATCGCAAGTTTTCCAGAAAAATGTATCAATGGGTGCAATCTGAAAAAGACTGTAGAGAATTGAAAACAGCAATAAATCTATATGCTTATATGCACAGAGAGAAGGGGGCTCATTAATATGCGAATAAATGAGAAAAATTATGTCGATAAGGCTGAAAAAGTAATTTCGGATCTGGCAGAAGAATCAAAGGTGAAGAACAGAGGGCGTGTAAATATTGTAACGACCTCTAAACTTCGAAATCTTCTGGCAATGACAGCTGATATATATAATCAGGTATTACTTTATCCGTCGGAGAGGCTTGATGATGAACTGCTAGGAAGAATAGAATATTTAAGAGTTCGGGTTATGTATGAATGTGGGCGTGATAATGAGCACAAGGTAGAAAAGTTTATAAAAAAGGCTGAAATAATTGAATGTTTGAAAGAAATTGGTGCAAGTAAAAAGAACTATTTGCTTTTTAGTCGATATATGGAAGCTCTTATTGCATTTCATAAGTACTATGGTGGAAAAGAACAGTAAAGGGGGAGCATTATGTACGCAAAAATTAGAATTAATGGGGATATTTTAGTGAAAACCGGTATGCATATTGGAGGAAGCAGTGCTTTTGCGGCAATTGGAGCAGTTGATTCTCCAATAGTAAGGGATGTAAGATCAAATCTTCCATTGCTTCCTGGAAGTTCTTTAAAAGGCAAAATGAGGAGTTTACTTGCTAAGGAATTTAATGAAAGTCTTCAGGATCCAGATAATGATCATGAAAGAATTGTACGTTTATTTGGTTCAGCTAAGAAGGGAAACGTAAAGCGAAGCAGGCTGTTATTTTCAGATATGGTATTGGCGAATGAAGGAGAATTAAGACGAGCAGGTCTGCAGAGTATGACCGAGGTGAAATTTGAGAATTCGATTTCCAGACTTACTGCAGTAGCAAACCCAAGACAAATAGAGAGAGCTGTTCGAGGTTCTATTTTTGAGTTAGATTTAATATACGAAGTGGAAGATGAAAAAGAAATGATAGAAGATGTGGAAACGCTGGCAGAGGGTATGCGCTTGCTTCAATACGATTATATTGGAGGAAGTGGTTCACGGGGATATGGGAAAATTGCATTTGAGAATATAATTGCGGAAACTGTTGTAGGTGAGGTAAGTGAAGAATTATTGGCGCAGTGTAATAAGATATTATCACAAGCAATTCAGGAGTGAATTCTGAAAGGAGAAAACATTGAATTACACAAGTTATCGTTTGGAATTCTTTAATGGAGTACGATTTGGACATGGGAATCTCGACAGTACAGATATATCATTTCATGCAGATACTCTTTTTTCGGCTCTTTATCAGGAAGCATTAAAATTAAATAAGGAAAATTTATTTTTGGAATTTGTAGAAAATGATAGGTTATTATTTTCAGATGGATTTCCCTATATTGGAAAGGAATATTTTATTCCAAAACCAATGTTAAAAATTGAACGAAAAAGTTCAGCTTCGCGTGGAGATTCGAGAGAAAAAAAGTTGATTAAAAATATGAAATATATTCCAGTAGAGCTTTTGGAAGAATACATAAATGGAGATTTTCCGTTAGATCAAATGGATTTACTCCATAATCTAGGAAAATCAGGAATGAGAGTATCTGTTGGAATCAGTGGCAATGAGGATCCAGAGCCATATAGAGTAAATGCTTTTTATTTCAATGATGGAAACGGGCTATATATTATAGTTGGTTTTCAGGATGAAAAAGTGAAAAATTTGTTTGAAGAATTATTAGAAAGTTTATCGTATACTGGAGTTGGAGGAAAGAAGAGCACAGGATTAGGGCGCTTTGAATATCAGGAAAGTGAAATTTCTACAAATTTAGAAAAAAAATTACAAAAAGCTGGAAAAATAAATATATTGCTTTCTACTGCGATGGCAGCAGATATGGAGCTGGAGAAGATTCTTGATTGTGCCTATTATAGTCTGTTAAAGCGAGGGGGCTTTATAGATTCGGAAAAATATGCAGAACAACAGATGAGAAAACAGGAAAGATATGTTTTTATACCGGGATCTTGTTTTCAGCAAGTATTTAAAGGAACTGTGATAACAGAAAAGAATCGTGGAACACACCCTATATTCAGATATGAGAAAGCACTTTTTCTGGGGGTAGACATATGAAAAGAGTATTAAAAACATATCAGTTAGAATTAGAGGTATGCGGACCTGTTTATGTCGGAAGTGGCATGGAAATTCAGAAAAAGGAATATCTTTTTTTGAATAGAAATACAGTTGGTATTATAGATATTGATAAGTTGTATATGTTAGCCAAGAAAAAGCACTTGGAAATTGAGTTTGAAAAATTTATGGTTGTAGATGGAAGAGAAGATTTGAAGCATTGGGTTGAAAGAAATCGAATTTCTCTGGATGAAATCAAGTGCTGTATGAAGTATAAAATAAATGTAGGAGATATTCAGATGGAAAAAGGGCGCATGCAAATTATGAATTTCATGCGAGATCCTTATGGAAATCCATATATTCCTGGCAGTTCAATAAAGGGAATGCTTCGTACAATTTTACTTGCAGCAGATATTATGAAAAATCCACTGTACTATAAACAAGATGTCCAGAAGATAAAAATGGAATTGGATGGACCGATTAGAAATAGAAATATTTTACAAAAAAATATAGGGGGAATTGAAGAAAAAGCATTTCATAAATTAAATAGAACAGAAAAAAGCAAAGATGCAGTGAATGATATTATGTCAGGAATTATAATCAGTGACAGTAAACCACTGAGCAATGAAGATATGATACTTTGTCAGAAATGGGAATATCATATCGATGGTAGCAGCAAAACACTAAATCTGCTTCGTGAATGTGTCAAGCCAGGAACTGTGATAAAGACGAGTATGAAAGTTGACGAATCAATCAATCAGATTACAAGTGAGAAAATTATGGAAGCAGTAAAAAAATTTTATCAATTTTACTATAGTGTATTTCAGAGCAAATATCCTATTGCAGATCAGATGTTTGATGAAACGGTATTTCTTGGTGGCGGAAGTGGATTTGTCTCAAAAACTGTGATATATTCTCTGTTAGGAGAAAGAGAAGGAGTTCAAGCTGTGCAGGATATTTTTGATAAAACTTACGTGCCAAAGGAACATAAGCATTACAAAGATTGCAGACTGGGAGTTTCTCCTCATGTCCTAAAATGTACGAAATATTGTGGGAAAACTTATATGATGGGGCAATGTAAATTCAAAATATATTAGTTTTCCCGCGCACCGCATAAAATAGGCATTTGGAGAGTTTCTTATAATGAAAAATAAACTTATATTTCTGAAAAATCATTTCCCACGCAAATTGCGTAATACAGTCAGTGTTTACAAGGAATTGCGGAGATGGTATTGAGAAATATAAGTCCCCGGTAGGGGACGGAAACTAGTTCCTACTATTGTTACTACTCCAATAAATATTGAGAAATATAAGTCCCCGGTAGGGGACGGAAATGTTTCCTTTACTGATGTATAGTAAGAGTTGACCATCTATTGAGAAATATAAGTCCCCGGTAGGGGACGGAAATGATGGAAAATCAGTGATTTCGGATTTTACATGAACAATTGAGAAATATAAGTCCCCGGTAGGGGACGGAAACGGATTCAAACCCGCGTGCGAAGTTAAAACCGGAACAATTGAGAAATATAAGTCCCCGGTAGGGGACGGAAACCCGTATGCCATTTTCAACGAATCATGAAAGCTTATCACAGCCTATAATGAAAATAGAGGATTGACCTCCACTACTTTTTTTACTTC